>NZ_CATKPN010000044.1:0-65569 GCF_949767245.1 Pseudomonas sp. IT-P176 | reverse complement strand
CGCTCAAACAACCTTTGCTCCCATATGTAACACCGCCCCCCACCTCCCCCGACGGCCATGCTGTCACTCTGCCTCCAGCCAATTCGCCGCAGCACGCCTACCGCAAGGGCTGAGAAAAAAATCTGCTTTTACACTGGAAACAGGCACGTTGATTGCTATTGTTAATATCGTATACGAAATCCCCAATACGCTACCCAACAGCACTTCACCCATCACGAGGCCTCTATGAAAAACCCCGCATTTGCCGTAGCCCTCAGCGCTGTGCTCAGTACCTCCTTTATTGCCACCGCCCAGGCCGACAAGCTCGACGACATCGTCGGTTCGGGCAAGCTGCGCTGCGCCGTGACCCTGGACTTCCCGCCCATGGGTTTTCGCGATGAAGGTAACAACCCGGCGGGTTTCGACGTGGACTATTGCCACGACCTGGCGAAGATCCTCGGGGTCGAGGCTGAAGTGGTGGAGACGCCGTTCCCCGACCGGATTCCGGCGCTGGTCTCCGGACGCGCCGACGTGATCGTTGCCTCCACTTCCGACACCCTGGAGCGGGCCAAGACAGTCGGCCTCACCGTGCCTTACTTCGCCTTCCAGATGGTGGTGCTGACCCGCGACAACACCGGCATCAACAGCTTCGACGACATCAAGGGCAAACCCGTCGGCAACACCAGCGGCACCTATGAAGCGATTGCCCTGGAAAAGGACGTGAAGAGCTGGGGCAGCGGCAGCTTCCGCGCCTACCAGTCGCAGAATGACACCTTGCTGGCGGTCGCCCAGGGCCACATCGACGCCACGATCGTGACCAACACAGTTGCCGCCGCGACCATTAAGTCGGGCAAATACAAGAACCTGAAAATCGCCGGCAACGCCCCCTACGTGATCGACTACGTGTCGTTGGGCGCCAAGCGTAACGAGTACGGCCTGCTCAACTACCTCAACCTGTTCGTCAACCAGCAGGTGCGCACCGGGCGCTACAAAGAGCTGTTCGTCAAATGGGTCGGCACCGAGATCCCGCCGACCAACCTGACCGTGCCTCAGGTCTACTACTAAGGTGTCCGGCATGCCTAGGCTCACTTCTCTGACCGGGCGCTGTCTGGTCCCGGGCGCCGCCGAAGGCGCCTTGCTGTTCGCCGATGTCGGCCTGAGTTTCTGGGGCGGGGTCGATCCGTGCAGCGGTGAGGTCATCGACCGTCACCACCCCCTCAGCGGCCAACACCTGGCCGGCCGGGTGCTGGCGATTCCCAGCGGCCGCGGCTCCTGTACTGGCAGCAGCGTGCTGATGGAGTTGATCAGCAACGGTCATGCCCCAGCGGCACTGGTGCTGGCCGAACCGGATGAGATCCTGACCCTGGGCGTGCTCGTGGCGCAGACGATTTTCCAACGCTCCCTGCCGGTGCTGTGCATCGGCCGGGAGGCCTTTGCCACCCTGCGCGGCATGGCGGTCGCGCGGGTCGAAGACAGCGCCCTGAGCCTGTTCGAGCAAGCACCCGGAGATGCCTGGCAGGCACCCGACAACGCCCTGCGCAAACCCGACAACCACAGCAGCCTGGAACTCAGCGAACTGGATCAGGCACTGCTCGCCGGCCACCATGGCCAGGCCGCGCAAGTGGCGATGCAGATCGTCCTGCGCATGGCCCAGTTGCAGGGCGCGCAACGCCTGGTGGATGTCACCCAGGCGCACATCGACGGCTGCATCTACACCGGTCCGGCCAGCCTGCGGTTTGCCGAACAACTGGTGCAGTGGGGCGCGAAAGTGCGCGTGCCCACCACCCTCAATTCGATCTCCGTGGACCAGCGCCGCTGGCGCGAACTGGGCATCGATCCTGCCCTCGGCGTACCGGCCAGTGCCCTGGGAGATGCCTACATGGCGATGGGCGCACAACTGAGCTTCACCTGTGCACCCTACCTGCTCGACAGCGCCCCCCAGGCCGGCGAGCAGATTGTCTGGGCTGAATCGAATGCCGTGGTCTACGCCAACAGTGTGCTCGGCGCGCGGACCCTCAAGTACCCGGACTACCTGGACATCTGCATTGCCCTCACCGGCCGTGCGCCCCTGATCGGCTGCCACCTGGACGCCCAGCGCAAGGCCGGTCTGCAGGTGCAGGTACCCGAACTGGCGGACCTGGACGACGCGTTCTACCCGCTGCTCGGCTACCACATCGGCGCCCTGGCCGGCAGTCGTATTCCCCTGGTGCTGGGTCTGGAACAGCGCCAGCCGAGCCTGGATGATCTCAAGGCCTTCGGCGCGGCGTTCGCCACTACATCGGCGGCGCCGATGTTCCATATTGCCGGGGTCACCCCCGAGGCGCTCGACCCGCGCCAGGTGCTGGAGGCCGATGTCCTGCTCCCCCAGGAAAACATCCACCTGCAAGACCTGCTGGTGAGCTGGCGTGAACTCAACAGCGCCCGCGACAGCCGGGTCGATATGGTCTCCCTGGGCAACCCGCACTTTTCCCTGAGTGAATTTGGCCACTTGGCGCGCTTGTGTCGCGGCCGGCACAAGCACCCCGCGGTAGTGGTCGCCATCACCTGCGGCCGTGCGGTGCTGGAGCAGGCGCGAGCCGCCGGGCACATCGCGGTGATTGAAGCCTTCGGCGCGACCCTGGTCACCGACACCTGCTGGTGCATGCTCGGCGAGCCGGTGATCCCGCTGGCGGCCACCACCCTGATGACCAACTCGGGCAAATACGCCCACTACGCACCCGGCCTGGTGGGGCGCAAGGTGCACTTCGCCAGCCTCAAGGAATGTGTCGAAGCCGCCTGCACCGCCACGGCCAGCGGGCGCCTGCCGGCCTGGCTGCAACCTGCTGCCCGCCTGGAGAATCCTGCGCATGTTTGACTACAGCTTCCAATGGCGCTCGGCCCTGCGCGCCCTGCCGGACATGCTTGCCGGCGCCCTGGTGACCTTCGAGACGGCAGCCCTGTCGATGATTTTCGGGGTGCTGATCGCCCTGGCCCTGACGGTGATGCGCGAAACCCGCAACCCGCTGCTGCGCGGGATCGGCAACGGCTGGGTATCGATTGCCCGCAACACCCCGTCGCTGTTCCAGATCTACGTCCTGTACTTCGGCCTGGGTTCGCTCGGCTTGCACGTCAGTTCGTGGTTCGCCCTGCTCGCCGGGATCACCTTCAACAACGCCGGCTACCTGGCGGAAAACTTTCGTGGGGGCCTCAAGGCCGTGCCCGACACCCAGGTGCGTGCCGCACGCTCGCTGGGCATGAGCGCGTTCCAGGCCTATCGCCTGATCATCGTCCCGCAACTGCTGCGCATCGTCTTCTACCCGCTGACCAATCAAATGGTCTGGGCGGTACTGATGACCTCGCTGGGGGTGATCGTCGGGCTGAACAACGACCTGACCGGGGTGACCCAGGACTACAACGTCAAGACGTTCCGCACCTTCGAGTACTTCGCCATTGCCGCGGTCCTGTACTACTTGATTGCCAAGGCGATCGTCGCGGTAGCCCGACTGCTGTCGTGGCGGCTGTTCCGTTACTGAGGAAGTGAGCATGTTTACCACCAGCTTCTCGATCAATGACCTGCTGTTCCTGCTCAACGGTGCCTGGGTCACGCTGCAACTGACGTTCTGGTCGATCATCCTCGGCACCGTGGCCGGGCTGCTGTTTGGCTTGCTGCGCGCCCTGATGCCACGGGCCAGCCTGCCCCTGGCCTGGGTGCTGGACGTGTTTCGCAGCGTGCCGTTGCTGATCCAGTTCGTGCTGTTCAACTCGCTGAAAAGCATCCTCGGCCTGAACATCAGCGCCTTCAGTGTCGGCTGCATCGTGCTGGGGGTGTACGCCGCGGCGTACTTCACCGAAATCGTGCGTAGCGGTGTGCTCTCGGTGCCCTACACCCTGCGCCGCGCCAGTCGCTCCCTGGGTCTGAGCTACCTGCAGGACCTGCGCTGGATCGTCCTGCCGATGGCTACCCGCGTGGCCTTCCCCGGCTGGCTGAACCTGGTCCTGAGCGTGATGAAAGACACCGCGCTGGTGATGTGGATCGGCATCGTCGAACTGCTGCGCGCCTCGCAAACCATCGTCACCCGCATCCAGGAGCCGTTGTTGGTGCTGTGCGTCGCGGGTCTGATCTATTACGTCATGAGCCTGGTGGTTGCCCGCCTGGGCGCTCGTCTGGAAAGAAGGTGGCAAGAAAATGATTGAGATCGACAACGTACACAAATCCTTCGGCGACCTGGAAGTGGTCAAGGGCGTCAGCCTGACGGTGAACAAGGGCGAGGTGGTGTCGATCATCGGCGGCTCCGGCTCCGGCAAGTCGACCCTGCTGATGTGCATCAACGGCCTGGAACCGATCCAGAAAGGCAACATCCGCGTCGACGGCATCGAGGTCCACGGCAACGGCACCGACCTCAACCGCCTGCGGCAGAAAATCGGCATCGTGTTCCAGCAATGGAACGCCTTCCCGCACCTGACGGTCCTGGAGAACGTGATGCTGGCGCCGCGCAAAGTGCTCGGCAAAAGCAAGGCCGAGGCTGAGGAGCTGGCGGTCAGGCAACTCACTCACGTGGGCCTGGGCGACAAGCTCAAGACCTTCCCCGGCAAGCTTTCCGGCGGCCAGCAACAACGCATGGCCATCGCCCGCGCCCTGGCGATGTCGCCGGACTACATGCTGTTCGACGAAGCCACCTCGGCCCTCGACCCGCAGTTGGTGGGCGAAGTCCTGGACACCATGCGCATGCTCGCCGAAGACGGCATGACCATGGTCCTGGTGACCCACGAAATCCGCTTCGCGCGGGATGTCTCCGACCGCGTGGCGTTCTTTCGCAACGGCCTGGTGCACGAGATCGGCTCGCCGGACCAGGTCATCGGCAACCCGCTGCACGCAGAGACCGCGGCGTTTCTCAAATCGGTGAAATAACCCCAATCCTGTGGGAGCTGGCTTGCCAGCGATGGTCGTCAACGATGACATGTGCAGTCTGGATAAACGCGTCGCTCTTGCGACCATCGCGAGCAAGCTCGCTCCCACAGGGTTGGGTGGTGTACACAAAATCGATGGCCGCCACAGATCAATGTGGGAGCGGGCTTGAAGCGATGGTCGTCAACGATGACACGTGCAGTCTGGATAAACGCGTCGCTCTTGCGACCATCGCGAGCAAGCTCGCTCCCACAGGGTTGGGTGGCGTACACAAAATCGATGGCCGCCACAGATCAATGTGGGAGCGAGCCTGCTCGCGATGAGGCCCAAACAGACAACAACAGGAGGACAGCATGCGTTCATCAAAAGTCATTCACGTCGTCAGTTGCCACGCCGAAGGCGAGGTCGGTGATGTAATCGTCGGTGGCGTTGCGCCGCCACCCGGCGCCACGCTGTGGGAACAGTCGCGCTGGATCGCCCAGGACCAGACCCTGCGCAACTTCGTGCTCAACGAACCGCGCGGCGGAGTGTTCCGCCACGTCAACCTGCTGGTGCCGGCCAAGGACCCGCGGGCGCAGATGGGCTGGATCATCATGGAACCGGCCGACACCCCGCCGATGTCCGGGTCCAATTCCCTGTGCGTGGCCACCGTGCTGCTGGACAGCGGCATCTTGCCGATGACCGAACCACAAACCCGGCTGGTACTCGAAGCCCCGGGCGGCCTGATCGAAGCGGTCGCCGACTGCCGGGACGGCAAGGTGCAACGGGTGGAGGTGAAAAACGTGCCCTCCTTCGCCGATCGCCTCGACGCCTGGATCGAAGTCGAAGGCCTGGGATCGCTGCAGGTCGATACCGCCTACGGCGGCGACAGTTTTGTGATCGCCGATGCCCAAGCCCTGGGTTTCTCGATTCGTCCCGATGAGGCGGCGGACCTGGTGGCGGTCGGGCTGAAGATCACCCGCGCGGCCAACGAGCAATTGGGCTTCGTCCACCCGCTGAACCCAGAGTGGTCGCACATTTCCTTCTGCCAACTGGCAGCCCCGATCGTGGTGGAGAACGGCATTGCCACTGGCGCCAACGCGGTGGTGATCCAGCCCGGCAAGATCGACCGCTCGCCCACCGGCACCGGCTGCTCGGCACGCATGGCCGTGTTGCACGCCAAGGGCCTGATGCAGGTTGGCGAACGCTTTATCGGCCGCTCGATCCTTGGCTCCGAGTTCCACTGCCGCATCGATTCGCTGACCGAAGTCGCCGGACGCGCGGCCATCTACCCGTGCATTTCCGGGCGGGCCTGGATCACCGGCACCCATCAACACCTGCTCGACCCCAGCGACCCGTGGCCACAAGGCTATCGCTTGTCGGACACCTGGCCCGGCGCCTGAGTCTGCCCGGACCAACGGCAGCAAAACCCCTGTTTATTTTGCAAAAAGCACTAGCCGAGCTTCGGCATTTAAAATATCGTATACGAAATACAAAAAACCAATCGGAGGCAACAATGAGCAAGCGCATTAACTGGAGTGGCGTCTTCCCCGCGGTGACCACCCAATTCAACGATGACTTCTCGATCAACCTGGAAAAAACCCACCAGGTGATTTCCAACGTGATTCGCGATGGCGTATCCGGGCTGGTGGTCTGCGGTTCGGTAGGCGAAAACACCTCCCTGACCGCGGAAGAGAAAATCGCCGTGACCGAAGTCGCGGTCGACGCTTCCCGCGGTCGGGTCCCGGTGATCTGCGGCGTGGCCGAGTTCACCAGCGTGCAAGCGGCCAAAGTGGCCAACGCCGTGCGCCGGGTCGGGGTCGATGGCGTGATGCTGATGCCAGCGCTGGTCTACGGCTCCAAGCCGTTCGAGACCGCCGAGCACTACCGCTACGTGGCGAAAAATGCCGACGTGCCGCTGATGGTCTACAACAACCCGCCGATCTACAAAAACGACGTGACCCCGGACATCCTGATTTCCCTGGCCGACTGCGACAACGTGGTGTGCTTCAAGGACTCCTCCGGCGACACCCGGCGCTTCATCGATGTGCGCAATGAAGTCGGTGATCGCTTCGTGCTGTTCGCCGGCCTCGACGACGTGGTCCTGGAAAGCATCGCCGTGGGTGCCGAAGGCTGGGTCTCGGGCATGTCCAACGTGTTCCCCAAGGAAGGCGAAACCATCTTCCGCCTGGCCAAGGCCGGGCGCTTCGCCGAAGCCATGCCGATCTATGAGTGGCTGATGCCGATCCTGCACCTCGATGCCCGTGCCGACCTGGTGCAGTGCATCAAGCTGTGTGAAGCCATCGCCGGTCGCGGCAGCGCGCTGACCCGTCCGCCACGCCTGGCCCTGCCGGAAGCCGATCGGGCATTCGTCGAGCAGATCATGGCCAAGGCCCTGGCCAACCGTCCAGAGTTGCCGGACGTCGGTCTCTGAGTGAGTGCCGGGCGGACCTTCGCAGGTCCGGCCCGGCTGCCTGTTTTTGCGCCCCTACAGGAAACGCCAGCATGTCCAACGCTCAACCCACTCAAAGCGCAACCACCCCCGCAGGACTCAAACGTGTCGTCGGCGCCGCCATGGCCGGTACCGTCGCCGAATGGTATGAATTCTTTCTCTACGGTACGGCCTCGGCACTGGTCTTCGGCCAGTTGTTCTTTCGCCAGACCGACAGCCCCATCGACGGCATCATCGCCGCCTTCGCCCTGTACGCCGTAGGCTTTCTCGCCCGTCCCCTGGGTGGCCTGGTGTTCGGTCACTACGGCGACAAATTCGGCCGCAAGCGCCTGCTGCAACTGAGCCTGGTGGTAGTCGGTATCACCACCTTCCTCATGGGCTGCCTGCCCGGCTTCGACCAGATCGGTTATGCCGCGCCGGTATTACTGGTGCTGTTGCGATTGATCCAGGGCTTCGCCTTTGGTGGTGAATGGGGCGGCGCGATCCTGCTGGTCTCCGAACACTGCCCGGACAACCGTCGTGGGTTCTGGGCCAGTTGGCCGCAAGCCGGGGTTCCGGCGGGCAACCTGGTGGCCACGGTCGCCCTGCTGCTGTTGTCGTCGAACCTGTCAGAGGAGCAATTCCTCGCCTGGGGCTGGCGCGTAGCGTTCTGGTTCTCGGCCGTGGTGGTACTGATCGGCTACTGGATTCGCACCAGCGTCGACGATGCCCCGATCTTCAAGGAAGCCCAGGCTCGCCAGGCGCAGACCAAGCAGCAACAACTGGGGGTGGTGGAAGTCCTGCGCCACCACTGGCGTGCGGTGCTGGTGGGAATCGGCGCACGGTTTGCCGAGAACATCCTCTACTACACGGTGGTGACCTTCTCCATCACGTACCTCAAGCTGGTGGTGCACAAGGACACCTCGGAAATTCTGTTCCTGATGTTCGGCGCCCACCTGCTGCATTTCTTCCTGATCCCGCTGATGGGCTACCTGTCGGATATCGTCGGACGCAAACCGGTGTACCTGACCGGGGCGGTACTCACCGCGTTTTGGGGCTTCATCGGCTTCCCGCTGATGGACACCGGCAACAACTGGCTGATCATGGCGGCGATTACCCTGGGCCTGGCCATCGAGTCGATGACCTACGCGCCCTACTCGGCGCTGATGGCCGAGATGTTCCCCACCCATGTGCGCTACACCGCCCTGTCGCTGTGCTACCAGGTGGCGCCGATCTTCGCCGGTTCGCTGGCTCCGCTGATCGCCATCACCCTGCTGAACAAGTACCACAGCTCGACACCGATCGCCTGGTACCTGGTCGGCGCGTCGCTGATCTCCATCGTGGCCGTCGGCCTGACTCGGGAAACCCGTGGCAAGTCCTTGCACCTGGTGGATGCCGAGTCCGCGGCACGGATCGCCGCCCTCGACCCGAACGCCACCACCCCACGCCGCGCCGACTCAATGGCGTAACCCGGTCTGTCTGTTGGGGTGGGCTCCCGCTTGCGGTGCCCGCTTGCGACGTGTTCCCGCCCCGACAAAACCAGCAGAGCCGACCCCATTTTTCACAGGAGCTTTTGCATGTCCGACCTTCTCGGCCACAACTACATTGGCGGTGCCCGCAGCGCCGCTGGCAGCCAAACCTTGCGCAGTTACGACGCCAGCACCGGCGAGCCCCTGTCCTACGCTTTCAGCCAGGCTACCGAGGCTGAGGTGGACGCCGCCGCCCAGGCCGCCGCGAGCGCCTATCCGGCCTTTCGCAGCTTGGCGGCCAGTCGCCGCGCCGAGTTCCTCGAGGCCATTGCCGAACAACTGGAGGCGCTGGATGAACAGTTCATCGCCCTGGTCAGCCGCGAGACCGCGTTGCCGACAGCGCGCATTCAGGGCGAACGGGGTCGCACCAGTGGCCAGATGCGTCTGTTCGCCCAAGTCCTGCGCCGCGGCGATTTTTATGCCGCGCGCATCGACCGCGCCCTGCCCGATCGCCAGCCATTGCCCCGCGTGGACCTGCGTCAGTACCGGATCGGTGTGGGTCCGGTGGCAGTGTTTGGCGCCAGCAATTTCCCCCTGGCCTTCTCCACCGCCGGCGGCGACACGGCCGCAGCCCTGGCCGCCGGATGCCCGGTGGTGTTCAAAGCCCACAGCGGACATATGGCGACGGCCGAACGAGTCGCCGATGCGATCATCCGCGCCGCCGAACAGACCGGCATGCCCAAGGGTGTGTTCAACATGATCTACGGTGCCGGGGTCGGTGAAACCCTGGTCAAGCATCCGGCGATCCAGGCAGTCGGCTTTACCGGTTCATTAAAAGGTGGTCGGGCCCTGTGCGACATGGCCGCCGCACGCCCGCAACCGATCCCGGTGTTCGCCGAGATGAGCAGCATCAACCCGGTGCTGGTGCTGCCCGACGCCCTGCGGGTACGGGGTACGACAATCGCCAGTGAACTAGTGGCCTCGGTGGTCCAAGGGTGCGGGCAGTTCTGCACCAACCCAGGCTTGGTGATCGGGATTCGCTCTGGCGAATTCAGTGCCTTCATCGAGCAGCTCAGTGCCCTGATGGCCGAGCAACCGGGGCAAACCATGCTCAACGCCGGCACGCTGGCGAGCTATACCCGGGGGGTCGAAGCGTTGCACGCGCATCCGCAGGTCAGCCACCTCGCCGGCCGCGCGCAACAGGGTCGCCAGGCCCAGCCGCAGTTGTTCAAGGCCCACAGCCGTCTGTTGCTCGAGGGTGATCCGCTGTTGCAGGAGGAAGTCTTCGGTCCGACCACCGTGCTGGTGGAAGTGGCCGACGCCGCTGAACTGCAGCGCGCGCTGCACGGCTTGCACGGTCAACTGACGGCGACGCTAATTGCCGAAGCCGCTGACTTGCAGACCCATGGCGAGCTGTTGCCGCTGCTGGAGCAGAAGGTTGGCCGGGTGCTGTTCAACGGCTACCCGACCGGGGTCGAGGTGTGTGATGCGATGGTCCACGGCGGCCCCTACCCGGCCACCTCCGATGCACGAGGCACCTCGGTCGGCAGCCTGGCCATCGAGCGTTTCCTGCGCCCGGTGTGCTACCAGAACTGCCCCGACCAGCTACTGCCCGAGCCCCTGAAAAACGCCAACCCACTGGCCATCAACCGCCTGGTTGACGGCAAACAGCAACGTGAAGCCATCAGCCAATAAGCGGGTTGCTCCAGGTGAGCGGGTGTATGCGGAACCTGTGGGCACCTAATATCACTGTAGGAGCGGGCGCCCGCTTGCGGCTTGCTCGCGATGGTCGCCAACGATGACGCGCAAAGCCTGATTCACCGCGCCGTCATTGAGTCCTTCGCAAGCAGGCCGCAAGCAGGCGCCGCAAGCGGGCGCCGCAAGCGGGAGCCCGCTACTTCTAAGGGTTCAGGCCAACAACGCCTTCAGGTCGTGGTACAGCGCCTCGGGGATCTGCACACCTTCTACCTGGCTGCGGGCTCGCGCTTCATAGCGGCGTTGCGACGGCAAGCGGGCGCCTTGGCCTTCGATACTCTGGAACAGGGTTTCGGCACGGGCCAGGTGTTGCTCGGTGGCGTCGCCAAGGAAGCGCCGTGGGTCGAGGGCGATGATCAGTTCGCCGTGGTACGGCGAGGATTTGCTGCCCGCATCGTAAGCCAGGGATTCGGCGCTGGTCAGGTCACCGATCAATGGCCCGGCGATCAACTCCACCATGGCGGCCAGTGCCGAACCCTTGTGCCCACCGAAGGTCAGCATCGCACCGCTGTCGAGCACCACGTTGGCATCGGTACTCGGCTGCCCCTGCCCATCCACGCCCCAGCCTTGGGGAATCGCCTTGCCGGCCCGGCGGTGCAATTCAATATCGCCGCGGGCGATTGCACTGGTGGCGAAGTCAAAGACAAACGGCTCCTGGCCCGCGCGCGGCCAGCCGAAGGCAATCGGGTTGGTGCCGAACACCGGCTGACTGCCGCCAGCCGGTGCGACCCAGGCATGGCTCGGGTTGCAGGCCACCGCCACCAGGCCGGCCGCGGTGAGTTGCTCGATCTCCACCCACAACGCGGAAAAATGCACACAGCGATTGATCGCCAGGGCAGCAATCCCGTTGGCCCGGGTTTTCGCCGCCAGCATCGGCAACCCGGCCTGGAACGCCAGTTGGGAAAAGCCGCCGGCCGCGTCGACCCGCACGATCGAGGGCGCCTGGTCGATGACCTGGGGCTCGGCATCGGCCGAGACCTTGCCGGCCCGCAGTGAATTCACGCAGCCGAGAACCCGGTACAAACCGTGGGAGGCGCAGCCATCGCGCTCGCCGGCGATCACCGTGTTGCTCACTGCCTGGGCGTGGGCGGAGTTAAAACCGTTGTGCAGCAGGATCGATTCGGCCAGCTCGCGGGCTTCGGCCAGGGACAGTCGGATCATAGTCAGCTCCTTGAACAGACCGTCCAGACTCGCCCATTCCACCGCCCCCGGCTTGATCGCTTTAAGCCTGGGCGATGACGATTTCGGCACAACCTGGCGCGATCCGTCAGCCGATCAGATCAATCAACTGCTCACGCTGCGCCCCCGTCAGCATCGAGCCAAAACCGGCACCGGCATTTTCGCTCATGAAGCGCGGGTGGCGGGTACCGGGAATGACGCACGTCACCGCGCTATGGGACAACACAAACTTCAGCGCCAGTTGCGCCCAACTGCTGACCTGCACCTGTGCCGCCCAACCCGGCAGCGGCTTGCCTTTGAGCCTGGTCAGCAAGTCACCGCCGCCAAACGGCCGGTTGCAGATCACCGCCACCCCTCGCTCGCGACACAACGGCAACAGGCGCTTCTCGGCGGCCCGGTCATCGAGGGCATAGTTGATCTGCAGGAAGTCCAGCGACTCGGCCTTGAGCAGGGCCTCGACCTCGGCATAGGCGCTGGCGCTGTAGTGGCTGACGCCGATGTAGCGAATCCGCCCGGCCGCCTTCCACTCTCGCAGCGTCGGCAGATGGCTCTGCCAGTCCAGCAAGTTGTGGATCTGCATCAGGTCGACACGGTCAGTCTGCAGCAAGCGCAAGGACTGCTCCATTTGCCGAATGCCTTCATCGCGACCTCGGGTCCACACCTTGGTCGCCAGGAAGGCCGGCGAACGCGGTTCATGGATCGACAGCAACTCACCACTGGTCTGTTCGGCCCGACCATACATCGGCGAGCTGTCGAGCAGCGTGCCGCCCTTGGCGAACAGCGCACTGAGCACTGCCGACAGTTGCTGGTAGGGAGCCTCTCCTGGCGCGGCATCAAAGCCGCGATAGGTGCCCAACCCGACGATGGGCAAGGGTTCGGAGCTGGAAGGAATGGCGCGGGTCAGCATGTTCATGCCTCCTGGTCCGATCGATGTACTAACGTTAGACGAATGTCGCGCATCCTGATGTCCATCGTGCTCATCGCTGTAGCGCTGTACCTCGCGCTCTGTGCGGGACTGTGGGTGTTCCAGCGCGCGCTGATCTACTACCCGCAAGCGCGTTCCGCTGACAGCGCGACAACCCTACTGAGGCTTGCAGTGGATGAGACCCAGGTGCTGGTCAGCGTCCGCCAGCGCGACGCTCCCCAGGCCCTGATCTACTTCGGCGGCAATGCCGAGGATGTCTCGGCGAACCTGTCGCAGTTTGCCCAGGCCTTTACCGATCACGCCCTGTACCTGATGCACTACCGGGGTTTTGGCGGCAGCGGCGGCTCACCTTCGGAGGAAGCGATTGCCGCGGATGCGCTGGCACTGTTCGATCAGGTCTACGCCGAGCACCGACAGGTTGTGGTGGTCGGGCGCAGTCTCGGCTCTGGGGTCGCGGTGCGCCTGGCCAGCCAACGGCCGGTGGCGCGACTGATCCTGATTACCCCCTACAACAGCCTGGAAGAGCTGGCCGCCCGCCAGTTGCCAATCTTCCCGGTGCACTGGCTGCTGCGCGACCGCTACGACTCCTGGAAGTACGCCCCGCGCATCCAGGTGCCCACCCTGCTGCTGGCCGCCGAACATGACGAGGTCATCCCCCGCGCCAGCACCGAGCGTCTGCTACGCCAGTTCGCCCCCGGCGTGGCCAGGCTCGAGGTCATACCCGGCACGGGACACAACTCCATCGCCGCCAGCCCCAGCTACCTGCCGCTGCTGCGCAACGGGATGTGACGACTGCGTCAACGGCCGCAGGACGTTCATTCAACTTGGCAACACTGGGCTAAGTAATACCCGCGTCACCCGCCGCTCTTCGACCTCGACCACGGTCAGGTTCCACCCTTCCCAGGTGAGTGTGTCGCCAATCACCGGCAGGCGATCCAGTAGGCTCATGACCAGTCCCGCGAGGGTCTGGTAGTCATCCGTGGCCCTGGCCTGGAAGCCGATCTGCTGGCGCACCTGGCTCAGGTTCAAGGCGCCGCTGACCAGGAAACCATTACCCTGGGCGACAATGTTCGGGCCTTCGATTTCGCTGGCGTCCGGCAACTCACCGGCGATCGACTCAAGGATGTCGGTCATGGTCAGCAAACCAATGAAGTCACCGAACTCGTTCACCACAAAGGCGATGTGCGTCGACTCCTTGCGCATCTGTTCCAGCGCATTGAGGATCGAAAAACTCTCCAGCAGGTTGATCGACGTGCGGGCCATGGCTTCCAGGTTGGGCTGGTGGCCTGCGAGCAATTCCTTGAGCAACTCTTTCTTGTGGACGAAGCCCAGCGGCTCATCGATGCGACCCTCGCGGATCAACGGCAACCGCGAGTACGAGGAGTGCATCAGTGTGGTCCGGATCGCCTCGGCCGAGTCGGCCAGGTCAATGTAATCGACCTCCGCCCGCGGCGTCATCGCGCTGCGGATCGGCCGCTCGGCCAATTGCAGGACGCCGCTGATCATCACCCGCTCGCGGCGATCGAAGACCTGATCGGCGTCAGTGCCTTCGAGCATGTCGGCAATTTCCTCGCCCACTTCATCGGCGTGCAAGCTGCGCCCGCCGAGCAAACGCAACACCGCGTGCGCAGTGCGCTCGCGCATCGGCCGGTGCCCTTGCAGGCTCTTCTTGCGCCGCGCCCGCGCCAACTGGTTGAACAGCTCGATCAGGATCGAGAAGCCAATGGCCGCGTAGAGGTAGCCTTTGGGGATGTGGAAACCCAGGCCCTCGGCAGTCAGGCTGAAGCCGATCATCATCAAAAAGCCCAGGCAGAGCATGATCACCGTCGGGTGGCCGTTGACGAAGCGCGTCAGCGGCTTGCTGGCGATGATCATCAGGCCTATGGAGAACACCACGGCAATCATCATCACCGACAGGTGTTCGACCATGCCCACCGCCGTAATGACCGCGTCCAGCGAGAACACCGCATCCAGCACCACGATTTGCGCCACGATCGGCCAGAACAGTGCATAGGCGGCCGTCCCGGTGCGGGTGGCAACGTGGCCTTCGAGGCGTTCGTGCAACTCCATGGTCGCCTTGAACAACAGGAACACACCACCGAACAACATGATCAGGTCGCGGCCAGAGAAGACCTTGTCGAACACCTCGATCAAGGGCTCCGTGAGGGTCACCATCCACGAAATACTCGCCAGCAAGCCCAGGCGCATCAGCAATGCCAGCGACAGGCCGATGACCCGGGCACGGTCACGCTGCTCGGGCGGCAGTTTGTCGGCCAGGATGGCAATGAACACCAGGTTGTCGATGCCGAGCACCAGCTCCAGCACAATCAGGGTCAACAGGCCAAGCCAGGCCGTGGGATCTGCAATCCATTCCATAGGGATTATTTACTCTCTCGAATCAGCTTGAACGATTGACGCGCACGCAAGTACGACGCCCTGCAACGCACAATGGGGGCGGTTTGGTTCGGGGTAAAGGGTGCTGCGCAACAGGCGAGGAAGGTGCCTGGGCGGTTTATCGCAACCGTGATAGGTGCGATGGACCTACGGGCGCTGACTGAGGGAAACGAGGCTGCAAGGTGAGCGAAGCGACTGGGAGGCTCCAGGAGGGTGTTCATACGGACCTGTAGAAAATTGGGTCCATGATCCTACAGTGCGGCAGGGTTTTTCTGCCGCGCAGAGTTATTACAAGATTTGACACGATCGACCACTGATTACACCGGGGAAATGGTGGCAAGGGCGCCGATCATGATTGTCAGCAGCAAGAATCCACCGAGAAACATCGCCATCTTGAACATCGCGCCTCCAAAAATTTTGTCCAGGGTTACGGCCCTATTGTGGCGCCCCGGCTGTACCGAAAACAGCGTCAGGTACAGATGAAAAATACGTATCAGATGGTGCTGTACGGCTTGGTTGAAGGCGAGCTCGTCGAGACGCTCGACCCTGATCAAAATCAGTCGGGAGTGCCTGACTGACCGCGTTTGCCCAGCGCAAAATGGCTTATCAGCAACGCCAGAATGATCAACACGGTGGCCACCGCGAAGCTGGCGTGCAGCCCCTGGGCCAATGCGGGCGCAGACGCAACCGACACATCCGCCGCCGTGGCGAAGGCAAACAGCGCGCCCATGCACGCCGCCCCGCTGATCAGCCCCAGGTTGCGCGACAGGCTGAGCAGGCCTGCCACCACGCCCCGTTGTTGCGGGTCGATGCCGGCCATGATCGAGGTATTGTTGGCCGCCTGGAACAACGCATAACTGGCGGTCAGCAACAGCATCGGCATGAGGTAGCCGGGCACTGCGCTGGCGCTCGGCAATAGCGCCAGCAACGTGCCGCCAAGCGCCATCCCCAACAGCCCGGCCTGGGTCATGCGGCGCGTGCCCCAACGGTCGACCAGGCGCCCCGCCGGCACACCGCTGACGGCCGCGACTGCGGGCCCCGCCGCCAGCACCAACCCCACTGCCAGGGCATCGAGCCCCAGGCCGCGAGCCAGGTAAAACGGCCCGACCACCAGAGTCGACATGATCACCGTGGACACCAGCAGGCTCATGGCCAGACCCGCGCTCAATTGCCGATCGCCCAGCAGTTGCAGGCGGACCAAGGGTACCGCCACCCGCCCCTGGCGCCAGACAAACAGCCCAGCGCCCGCGGCTGCCAGCAGCAACAGCACCCAGTGCCCCTGGGTCATGGCCAACGCGTAGGCACCCAGGGTCAACGCCAGCACCAGGCTCCCCGACAGATCAAAACCGCGCGGTTTGCCTTTGGCGAACGGCCCATCCGCCGGCAGGTAGCGCCAGGCCAGCCAGCCATTGAGCAGGCCCAGCGGCACGCTGACCAGGAAGATTGCCTGCCAGCCGCTGGCGACCAGCAACACCCCGCCCAGCGCCGGACCCAGCGTGGTGCCGATCGCCGACAGGCTGCCCAGCAGGCCCATGGCGCTGCCAATCCGCGCCTTGGGCACAGTCTCGCCCACCAGCGCCAGGGTCAGGGCGAGCATGATCGCCGCGCCAAATCCCTGCAGCGCCCGTGCTGCGATCAGCCAGCCAAGACTGGGCGCCAGGCCGCAGAGCAATGAGGCCAGGGTGAACAGGCTGATGCCACACAGCAGCAGGCGTCGCCGCCCCATGAGGTCACCGAGGCGACCGGCACTGACCAGCAAGGTGGTGATGCTCAGCAGGTAGGCCAGGACAATCCATTGCACCTGGGCAAAAGAGGCCTCGAACGTCCCGGCCAGGGCTGGCAGGCCAGCATTGGCGATACTGGTATCGAGTGACGGCAACAGCATCGACAGTGACAGGCTGGCCAGTGCCCAGCGGCTCGGTGGCGCTTGGGCGGCGGTTGTTGTGGAGAGAGTGTTCATGGATTAGGCCTTGCGCTCGGTGATGGGCGAAAGCCTATGCCTGAGTGAGACAAGGCGGAAGACGCAGCATTTGCACTTTATAGCTGCAGCAAACGCCATCCCAGGTGCGCAGCGTGCTACCGTTGCCCAATGTCGACGCCTGATCTGAACCTGCTGATTACCCTGGACGCCCTGCTCGCCGAAGGCAGCGTGGCGCGCGCGGCCCAGCGTTTGCACTTGAGCCCCTCGGCGATGAGCCGGGCCCTGGCTCGTTTGCGCACCACCACCGGCGACCCGCTGCTGGTGCGGGCCGGGCGCAGCCTGGTACCGACGCCACGGGCCATCGAGCTGCGCGAACAGGTGCGCCAACTGGTGCAGGACGCCAGCGCCGTGTTGCGCCCCGTCGAACAGCTGGACATCGGGCATCTGGTGCGCACTTTCACGCTGCGCACCAGCGACGGATTTGTCGAAAACTTCGGCCCGGCATTGATCCAGCGCCTGGCCGCAGAGGCGCCCGGTGTGCGCGTGTACTTCCTGCAAAAGCTCAGCAAGGACAGCGCCCCCCTGCGCGAGGGAAGCGTCGACCTGGACACTGGCGTGGTCGAGCCTGGGACCAGCCCCGAGCTGCACACTCGCCTGCTGTTCGAGGATCGCTTTGTCGGCGTGGTACGCCACGGGCACCCCTTGAGCCAGGGCCAAATCACCGTTGCCCGCTACATGGACGGGCAACACGTGCTGGTTTCCCGTCGGGGCCTGGCCAAGGGGCTGCTGGATCAAACCTTCAATAGCCAGGGCCTGCAACGCAACATCGCGACCCTGGTCAGTGGATTCGCTGCGGCGTTGGCGCTGACCCGCGACTCGCAGTTGATCGCCACGGTGCCCGAGCGCCATACCCGGCACTTGCGCAGTGAGCTGTTCAGTTTCACCTTGCCGCTGCCCACCCCGGCCATCGGCCTGTCGCTGATCTGGCACCCACGAATGGACGCCGACCCTGCCCATCGCTGGCTGCGCGGCTGCATACGCGAGGTGTGTACCCAGGTGCTTGCTCAACCCGACACGTTGAGCAAGATCGTTCAAGCCTGAAGCCAACAACCCTTCTATGATTTCGCCATCAACCTGCTCAAGGACGGTGGCAAACCATGGCGACGCACAAGCTCTTCTGGCAAGACCCTTATCGAACCGAGCTGCAAACGCGGGTCACCGCGGTCGAGGGGGATGCGGTGTGTCTCGAACAGACAGTGTTCTTTGCCTTTTCCGGTGGCCAGGAGAGTGACAGCGGAACCCTCGCGGGCCTTGCAGTGCTGGCGGCGGAAAAACATGGCCTGGAGATTGTCTACACCCTGCCCACCGGGCATGGCCTGCAGGTGGGCAGCGAGGTCGAGATGCGCATTGACTGGGCGCGGCGCTACCGCTTGATGCGCCTGCACTTTGCCGCGGAAATGGTCCTGCAACTGGTCTACCAGCTTGAACCGGACATCACTCGCATCGGTGCCCATATCTCGGCCGACAAGGCGCGCATCGACTTTGCCCGCGAGACCAGCATCGCCACCCTGTTCCCGCAGATCGAGTCCCAGGTCGCTACCTTGTTGAGCGCCGACTTGCCCATCATCACCGCCTTCAGCGATGAAGCCGCGCAGCGCCGCTACTGGCACGTCGAAGGATTTGCGCGAATGGCCTGTGGTGGCACTCACCCACGCTCCACCGGGGAAATCGGCGCCCTCAAGCTCAAGCGCAAGAACACCGGCAAAGGCAAGGAGCGCATCGAAATCACGTTGCTCTAGGCGTCGCTGGCAAGCCAGCTCCCACAGGTTGAGTCGGTGTACCCAAAATCTGCGAACACCCAGAACCACTGAGGGAGCGGGCTTGCCCGCGATGGGGCCGGCCCATTCAACATCGATGATGCCTACACCAACACGCCCAACCAGGCCGACAGCAGCAGCAACACCGCCAACCCACGGTTCATCAGCACAAACGCCCGGGGCGAACGCAATACCCGGGCGCTGCCCACGCCCAACAGCGCCCACAGGGTCATGCACGGCAGGCAGGTCAGGAGGAACAACAGTGACAACAGCAGCATCCGCGGCGCCTGTTCCCCGTCGCCGGCAAACACGCTCGCCACGGCCACCGCCATCATCCAGACTTTGGGGTTGATCACTTGCAGGGCCGCGGCGCCGAGCACGCCCATACCGGCGTCACGCGTGTCGGTCGAATCCAGCGCAGGCGGTGGACTGCGAAAGATCTGCCAGGCCAACCAGCTCAGCCACAACGCCCCGGCCCAAACCATCGCCTGTTGCACGCGCGGGAACCGCAGCAGCGTCTCACCCAGCCCGAGCCCGACACTCAACACCACCAGCGCCGCCGCGACACAGGCGCCGAGAATAATCGGCAGGGTGGCAACCAGTCCGCGCCGGGAACCGTGACTCAGGACCAGGATATTGAGTGGCCCCGGGGTGATCGAGGCCACGAAGGCAAACAACAGAAAAGGCAGGAACGACAGCATGGCAGGGACTCCTTGATCAGACAGGGGTCCATGCTCGCGCGCCGGCGGGGGTCAGTCTGGAAGGTTTGAGCAGCGCTTGCGGTAATCGGCCGGGGTGAGCCGATAGGCACGGCGGAACCAGCGCCCCAGATGACTCTGATCGGCAAAACCCAGGGCGCTGGCAACCTGAGCCGGGGTTTCGCCCCGCGCCAGCCACAAGCGCGCCCGGGCCAGGCGCAGCTGGATCAGATAGGCATGGGGCGCCAGCCCGAACGCCGCCTTGAAGGCGCGGCTCAGGCGAAAACGGTCGACGCCACAGACCTGGGCCAATTGATCCAGGCCGATGTCTTCAAAGGCGTGGGCCTGCAGGTAGTCGCGCGCCACCTGGGCCACCCGTGGCAGGCGCGGATCATAGGTCTGGCGCTGACGCCAGTCGAGGTGCCGGGTGAGCGCGGCCAACAAGTTGTCGGTGGCGCTCTGGCGCACGATACGCAACTCGCCCCGGTGCAGCGCCTGGAAAGCCTGGCCAATGCACATTGCCAGGCCCGGATCCTGGCTCAGGGTGTCGGCGAAGCCCAACTGGCTGTGCTCCGGCACCTGCTCGAACAGCAAGCGCAGCTGCTGCTCCAGCCACGCCGGATCGAAGTACAGCATGGAGTAGGTGAAACCTTCCTCGGTCGGGGCCTGCCCATCGTGGATTTCCCCCGGCTCCAGCATGAACACCTTGCCAGGCGTACTGAGGTGGCGCACCCGCCGGCAATTGAACTGCTGCACCCCCTGCTCGGTGATCCCCACCAGGAAGCTGTCGTGCCAATGCGGGTCATAGGCGTGGCCCTGGAAATGCGCGCGGATCGACTCGATCCCAGTGTCGGGATCCTGGGACAGTTCGATCCAGTGGTGATCGTCCATGGTGCCTCCGGCGCCAGCACTGGGCAAAAAATTCGGGCGACCAACTTACCGCGCTTTGCATCACGCTGTTTAGAAGATTTGTGCAGCTCGTCCCGCCGCCGGAAAAATCCTCGCCGCCACCAGGCCGGCCATTGCCAGCAGGCAAGCCAGCCCTAGCCCATAGGCAATCGTGCGCCATGGCTGCCAGCCGCCGAGGTACATCAGGGTGTGCAGCACCCGGGCACTGGTGAACAGGCAAAACAACCCGGGTGCGAGCTGGCCATCGGCTTCCAGGGCCAGACACAAGCCGCCCAGCACAAAGAACAGCGGAATGTTTTCCAGGTCATTGGCCCAGGCTTTGCCGGCCCGATGTACCTGGGGCAGTTCCTGAGGTAGCGCCGGGCGCTGGAAAAATCGCGCATCCTCAGCGTTGGTGAACACCCGGTGGCGGATACGAAAGAACCCCTGGTAGCAGGAGATGAGCAACATTTTCCCGAACAACAGCAGCACACACAGGGCATAGACGTGCAGCGGGCTGTTCATCCCAGCCCCCTGGCGCCGGGCTTGGCGCAAAAGCCATTGACCACCAGGTACAGCAGCGGGCCGATCGAGACGAAGATCGCGGTGAGCAGCAAATACGGCAGCACCGATACCAAGGAGCGGCCCTTGGCCCGGGCGTCCCGGTACATCCAGACGCCGGCCATGCCCGCCAGCAGGTAGAGATCGATGACCACCTGGGCGGTATCCGGCCGGGCCAAAAGGCCCATCCCGAACGCCAGCAGCGATTGCTCGGCGATCAACAGGGTCCAGCCGGTGTACAGGGAAAATCCGCTCAAGGCGGCCAGGGCGAGATAGGGTCGGGACATGCGGTGCTTCCTGCAATCGGCGGTTGATGAGCGGCACGTTAGTGCTATCGTCGCCCGGCCCTCAATGACCTCTGAGGTCATGGACGCCTACCCCTTGCACGGCCAGAGTCAACGTATGGATATCCGACCCTTTCCCCGCACGACACCCCCGACCACCGCCGGCGAGCAGTTGCGCCTGCTGCGCCGCCAGGCCCGCCTGAGCCAGCTCGACCTCGCCTTGATCGCGGGGGTTTCCCAGCGTCACCTGAGCTGCATCGAAACCGGCCGCGCCCAGCCGAGCCCCGGCACCCTGCACAACCTGCTGACCGCCCTGGAGGCACCCTTGGAGCAGTGCAACCGCGTGTTCCTGGCATCCGGTTATGCGCCGCGCTACGAAGCGACGCCCCTGACGGCGCCGCCCATGGAGGCGGTGCGCGGCGCGATCAGCCATATCCTGCACGCCAACAATCCCGCACCGGCGATTGTCCTGGGCAGCCACTGGCAAGTGCTGGCCGCCAACGCCAGCACTGCCGTGCTCTTCAACCTGGTCGGACTGCCGGCCGATGCGGCGGTGGAGCTCAACCTGCTGGTGACGCTGCTGCAGCCGGGCGGACTGGGCGACCATTTGCGCAACGCCGAGGAGATCCGCAGCCTGGCCTGGCAGCGCGCAACCCGCGAGGCCATGGCCAACCCGACCCTGGCCCAGCTCCTGGACACCCTGCCCGCCCCGGCCAACCCGCTGCCGATGACGGCCGAACTACCACCGCTGGTACTGACGCGCATTGACTGCGCCCAGGGTGAACTGAACTTCCTGTCGACCTTCACCACCTTCGGCATGCCCCAGGACATCACCCTGAGCTCACTGCGCATCGAACACCTGATTCCAGCCGATGCCCAGACCTGGCAAATCATGACCCGGGCGTATGAGCAGTCGTTGCACGATTGCGCCAAGGGTTGAGTCTGCGCTCTCGAGCATTACCTCGCTCAAGGCCTCTAGGGTGATCTTGGTTTTGGGGATGGATCCGTTGCTGCGGTGATGGCGGCTAATGGTTCCGCAGCCAGGAGACAGGCCCACCAAAGCGCTTTGCCCCTCACGTACGGCCCCTCGCTAAGGCTGCCGATGGGGCGGGTGGATCAAGAGCTGCAGGCGAGGCGGGTCGTACGCAAAGTTTGCGGGCAGCCCGATTATCAGCAGGACTGGCGACGCCACCGACAGCAAAGAAGCGACGTTCACGCGCGTCAGTGGGGCTTGCGCAGTCGTGAGAAACATCGTCTGCAGGGTGTGGTCTGCGGTTGGCCTTTCAGATAAACCGATACGTACTATCCATAATAGTGTGTATATTCGCCATCAAATGATAGCGAGTACACAAATCCATGAAACCCAAGCAGCAGCAAAACCAGCGGCTTCTCCTGCAGGCCGCCGTCGAGTTGATGTCGGTGCACGGCTTCGACGGCACCAGCATGAAGCAGATCGCCCGTGCTGCCGGCCTAGGCGATGCCACCATCTACAAGTACTTCTCCACGAAGGAAAAGCTGGTACTGGGCTATTTCGAGCAGGCCCTGGCCGACGCCCTCGCCGAGACCCTGGCCACGGCTGGGTTCGACAGTTTCAGCCTGCAAGAACGCCTGCAGCGTCTCGTCGATGCGCTGTTGGAACGGCTGCTGCCCGATCGCGAGTTCGTGGCCCTCGCCCGAGCCCTGGTGGGCAAGTCGCCGATGTTGCTGATGGGCGATACCCTGCCGGGCAAGCGCGCCATCAAGGAGGCCGTGGCCGGGTTTCTCGAGGCCGCCGAGGCCGACGGCAGCATTGCCGCCTGCGACTTCAAGCCGCTTATTGGCGGCCTTTTCGCCGACTACCTGTTCACGGTGGTGATCTATTGGCTCAACGACAGCTCGGACGAGTTCTCCGACACCACCCGGCTGGTCGACCTTACCCTGGCGGTGCTGGCGCAGACCCTGGAAAGCGGCCTGCTTAACAAACTGTCGGAGCTGGGCGGGTTTCTGCTGCGCAGCCAGTTCTCGCGCCTGATGCAGAACGGCTCGTCGCTGATCGAGTTGGTCAAGCTCGCCCGTCCGCTGGTCAAGCGCTGATGGACATGGGAACTCCCCTCAACCCGATGCTGGTGCTGGCCGCCGGCCTCAGTGCAGTGGCCTCGTTGCTGCACCTGATGATCATCTTCGGTGGCGGGCCCTGGTACCGGTTTTTCGGCGCAGGCGAACGTTTTGCCCGTGCGGCCGACGCCGGTCGGGTGTATCCGTCCCTGGTGACGGCCGGCATCGCGGCGGTGCTGGGGCTGTGGGCGGTCTATGCCCTGGCGGCAGGTGGACTCCGTCTGGCGCTGCCCTGGGTGCCCCAGGTGATGTGCGCGCTGACGGCCGTCTACCTTGTGCGCGGCCTGGCCATAGTTCCGCTGATACTGTTCACCCGGGTCGCTGTCACGCCGTTCCTGCTGTGGAGCTCGGGGGTGTGCATGTTGGTCGGGATGGTGCATCTGGTCGGGTTGTACCAGGCCTGGCCCCGGATGATGGGGGCTTCTGTATGAGCTGCCGTCGCACCGTCACTGACATGCCACACCGAAGGAAGTCCCATGGCCACTGATCCCAAACTCCGCACCGGGCGAATTGCCCGGGGCGCAATCACCGGCCTGGCCGTCGCCCAGGCCGGCGTGGCCCACCTGGGTCACCTGGTGCGCCGAAAACCGGCACCGGGTGAAGTCGATGCGCGCCAAGCCGAACATGAAGCCGAACTGGGCCGCATCCTCTTTGGTGCCCTCAACCAGCTCAAGGGCACGGCGCTCAAGGCCTCGCAGCTGCTGAGCATGGAAGCCAGCCTGCTGCCGGAGGGGGTGCGCCGCGAGTTGGCGCGCGGCTTCCACCAGGCCACGCCACTCAACCGAGCCCTGGTGCATAAAGTCTTCCGCCAGGAGTTCTCGCGGGATGCCGACGACCTGTTCCAGCGCTTCGACCCGCAGGCCTTCGCCGCGGCCAGTCTCGGCCAGGTCCACCATGCCGAGCTGCACGGTGGCGAACGGGTGGTGGTCAAGGTGCAATACCCCGGCATCGCGGCCTCCATCGGCAGCGACATGGGCCTGATCCGCCACCTGCTGCAGGGCCTGCGGCTGACGTCCGACCTGCTGCCCGACCACGACATCGTCGACCGGATCATGACCGACATCGAACACAGGCTCGCCGAGGAAGTCGACTACACCCATGAGGCCGGGCAGTTGCAATGGTTCGGCGAGCATGCGCGGCTGGCGGATGTGGTGGTGCCGCAGCCGGTGCTCAGCCACACCACCCGGCGCGTGCTGACCATGCAGGCGGTGGGCGGCCTGCACCTCGATGCCTGGCTGGCCACCCAACCCGGCCAGGCGGCGCGCAACCGTGCGGGCCAGTGCCTATTCGACTGGTTCATGCACAGCGTGTTCGGATGCCACCGGTTGAATGCCGATCCTCATCCCGGCAATTTCCTGTTTATGCCGGATGGCCAGTTAGGGGTGATCGATTTCGGCTGCACCAAGCGATTGTCGTCGGCCTTTACCAACAGGATCGCCCGGGTCTGGTGTATAGGCCTGAGTGAGGTTGCGGTTGGCGACAGCACACCGCTGCGCCAGGCCTATGTCGATCTCGGCCTGATCTCGCCCAACCTGTCGGATGCCGATTTCGAACAGCAACTGATGCCGGCCCTCGCCGCGATACGGACCTGGCAGATCGAGCCGTTCCGGCAGGCCCGCTTCGACTTCGCGAACCGCTCTGCCTTTCCGGTCTTGACGGCCGCACATCGCCAGGTCCTCACACGGTCGCTGATCGCCGTGCCACCGGAGCTGCCGTATTTCGACCGAGCATTCCTGGGCATCAACCACCTATTGAAAACCCTGGGCGCCGAGGTGGCGACCCTAACCCCCTGGATCCATTCATCCCTCAAGGAGTCACATTATGTCTGAACGCTCTCACATCCCCAGGGCCTGGATCGGCCATTGTTTGATGGGGGTTGCCGTCCTGCACACCCTCGCCGCCGGATTCATGTTTGCCGACCCACTGCTCGACATCCTCCACCTTGGGGTTTTCGACAGCATCAACCGCGATCCGCGCAAGGGAGTGGCAGTGTGGTTCGTGATGTTCGGTGCGCTGCTTGCTCTGCTGGCGCTGACCGTGACGTCGCTCGAACGGCGCGGTGACACGGCCACGCTGCATGCGGTGGGTGTCGGCCTGCTGCTGCTTGCGGCCCTGGGCATCGTGCTGATGCCCATGTCCGGCGTCTGGCTGGCCATCCCGCCGGGCATCGCCTTGCTGACGAGGCGTCGCGTCGAGGCAGCCGGCGTGTCGCCGACGGGTACATGAGTAAGTTTTTTTATCTCAGTCATTCATTTTTCAACTTCACAGGAAATCCAACATGTTCGCCAGAGTCATGAGTATTTAGATCCAATCCGGGAGGCGTTCGAAGTCACCGTGCACACCTACAGCTGAAACCAACAATGCGAGGGGCTCCGGGGGTGGGCAGCCACCGGAGACCGTTAGATGCGTCAGGCAGATAACCTCCAGCTAAGCTGTTTCGATTGCTCGGAGGATCGATCCATGGTTTCGGATAAGCTCACCCTATCGCTGCTTTCTCGCTTGGCAGATATCCAATTGGCTTTAGCCACAGGCATGAGAGGAATTGCCCCTACGACTCCGGCATATCCTGATCAAGCCTTGCTACGAATTTCCCAAGCACTGGAGGCTGTCGAAGCTGCCGTGCTTGAAATAGAGCGGGTCAGTTCAGCAAGCAACTCAGGCGCGTGTACGAAGCTACACTGAACCAATCGAGCGTTACTTCCGTTCCCAGGTACTCGGTATTAGCTCGCTTCGATGGGCTTTCTGTCCAGTCAGGGACCCTGTATTCAGATCCATTTCACATGATTGTGGACTATGAATGGACACCTTGAGCAAGCAGGAAATAGAAGCGATCCTTTCGGACCGATTGCCGCATTGCACGGTCTCCTGCTCGATTAATCCAGACACCCCACTCTATCCGTCGACGTCTGCGGCCCAGATTCTCATCAGCTTACGATCATCAACATTGATCGACTCCAGTATCACGGCGAGACAGGTATCAATAGACTCGTTCGATCCGCGAACACCCCAGAGCGGTAAGGGCCGGTGAGGCGGGCCGCACGCAAAGTTTGCGGGCAGCCCGATTCACTGTGTGAGCGGGCTTGCCCGCGATGAGGCCGGTCCATTCAACATCGATAGTGCCTGACGTACCGCCATCCGGGGCAAGCGGAGCGCTGGCAGCGCCGCAAGCGTTTACAGCTCTGGGACCTACAACGACCACTTCAGCGAGAACATCAGGTTGCGCGGGTCGCCGTAGGTGCCGGAGCCGCTGGCGGTGGGGATGCCCTGCCAGTATTTCTCATCGAAGACGTTGTTCAGGTTGACCCGCGCATCCCAATGTTCGTCGAGGCGGTAACCCGCCATCAGGCCGACCACGCCATAGGCGTCCTGTTCGGCATGGCCAGTGCCGACACGGCCGTAGGTGGCGCTTTGGGCCAGGACGTCCGCGCCGATTCGGGCCTTTTCCAGGGCGCCGGTCAACTGGTAGCTAGTCGCGGCCTTGAACAGGTGCTTGGGTTGGTTGGGCGCAAATAGATCGCCTTTGTCATAGGTGCGGTCCTTGACGTACTGGCTCAGCACCAGGGTGTAGGCCGCGGAGAACTGCCAGTTCGGCGTAAGCGCCCCGCTGATCTCGGTGTCCAGGCCGCGGCTGCGCACTTCGCCCGCCGCTTCATAGCAGGTGCGGTTGGTGGCGCGGCAACTGGCCGGCTGGTCCGGGAGCGCATACGCGCGGTTTTCCTGGGTCATGTCAAACAGTGCCATCGACGCGTTCAAGCCACCGTCGAAGTACTCGCCCTTGATACCGATTTCGTAGCTTTCACCCGTCATCGGGTCCAGCACCGCGCCACTGACATCCTGCTGGGTCTGCGGCTTGAAGATTTCGGTGTAGCTGGCATAGACCGAGTAGGTGTCGTTGAGGTCGTAGACGATACCAGCATACGGAGTGACTTCCTGGGTGACCTTGTAGTCGCCAGTGCCCGAGCGGTTGTCGTAGTCGTACCAGCTCAAGCGGCTGCCGACGATCAAGTGCAGCGGATCGATCGGGTTGAACCGCGCGGCGGCGTACACGCCCTCCTCGGTCGCCGTGTTCAGGCTCTGGTAGGGAATACGATCACCCGCAGCCGGCTTGGGGATGACACCCGGATCGAAATTGTAGATGTCCACCGGAGTCGCCGTGTTCCAGTAGCCACCCTTCTGGTCGAACTTCTCCTGGCGCCGGCTGGCCCCCACCGTCAGCTCATGCTCACGCCCGAACAACTGGAACGGGCCCGAGAGAGAGCCGTCGAGGTTGGTCTGCACGTCCTTGGTGTCGTACTGGCCCGAAGACTGGGTGAATCCGCCGCCACGGGCAGCGTTCAAGTAGCTGGAGAAGGTATTGGACTCGGCCCAGATCCTGGCCATGGCCAGTTTCGAGGTCCAGCCATTGTCGAACCGGGTGGTGAGATCGCTGAACAGGGTCACGTTATCGCGATCCCAGTAAGCCCAGTCATTGCTCAGGAAGGTCGAGCGCGACAGGTGCAGGTCTTCGCCATTGGGCCCGGCGGGCAGGCTGCCCCAGTCGGAGGTAGCGTCATCGCGCTGCTTCGACGCGCCGATAGTCCAGGTGGTGGCGTCGCTGATATCGGCTTCCAGTACCCCGTAGAAGGTCTGGCGCTGTTTATCGCGAACATCAATGTAGCTCTTGTCGTCTTCATACGCCGCGACCACGCGCCCGCGCAGGGTGCCCGCTTCGTTGAGTTTGTTGGAGGCATCCACCTCAGTGCGGTAGCGGTCCCAACTGCCGGCGCTGGTGGTAATGCTCACCTGAGGCGTCACGGTGGGACGCTTGCGCACCAGGTTCAAGGTCGCCGAGGGGCTTCCGGCACCGGTCATCAGGCCGGTGGCGCCGCGCACCACTTCCACCCGGTCGTACATCGCCAGGTCGGCCCCGGAAATAGTGTCCAGGGTAAAGGTGCTGAGGCTGGTCGGCAGGCCGTCGTACATCAGGTTGTCGATGCTGAAGCCACGCGCGAGGAACTGTTGACGGTCGCCACCGAACTTGCGCAGGGTGATGCCCGGTGCGTACTTGACCACATCGTTGAGGTCGTTCATGCCCTGGTCGTCCATGCGCTGGCGCGTGATGACGCTGACCGATTGCGGAGTCTCGCGGATCGACAATGGCAGGCCGGTGGCCGTGCTCATGGAACCGGTGGTGTAGGAACCAGTGTCTTCAGTGGTGGCCGTACCGGCGATGCCGCCTTCGGCATTGACGTTGATCGCGCCAAGGTTCAACGGGTCGGATGCGGGCGGGACTGCAGCCGCCATCGCCGCAGTGGAAAGACCCAGGGCCATGGCGCCGGTCATTGTCGGCAAAAAGGTACGGAGCATCGCGAAGATCCTGCAAAGGGAAGGAATACGTAGCGACTTTGCAGGCAACTCGCAGGAATGGGACGCGCTTGAGCCGGGGCAAAGACTACGCTAGCGCGCCGATACTAGAGAGTTATTTACATTTGTAAATAGCAATTGATGTCAAATGCGCACGATTGGTATTTGCTTTGCCGTCATCTACCGCGCTGTGGGCCGTTTATATCCTGGCAAACCGCCACCTTGCGTGGCGGTCCAGGGCCATGGCCTTACTTGTCGGTCTTGATGCTGGTCCAGACCCGGGTACGCACCCGCTCCAGCTTTTGTGGCAACGGTTGCACCACGTACAGGGTTTTCAACGCCTCGCTGGTGGGCGTCAGGTTGGGGTTGCCGGTAATTTCCGGGTTGATCAGCGCCAGAGAGTCTTTGTTGGCATTGGGGTAACCGAGGAAGTCACTGATGGGGGCGATGACTTTCGGGTCCAGCAGGTTGTTGAGAAACTCGTGGGCCTCGGAGACGTTTTTTGCGCTCTTGGGGATGGCAAAGGTATCGAACCAGATCGGCGCGCCTTCCTTGGGCAGGCGCCAATCGACCACCACGCCATTGCCGGATTCCTTGGCGCGGTTGCCGAACTGATAAAAGCTGCCGGAGTAACCGATGGCCACGCAAATATCGCCATTGGCGATGTCGGTCATGTACTTGGCCGAGTTGAAGTAGGCCACGTAAGGGCGAACCTTGAGCAGCAGGGCCTTGGCCTTCTCGTAGTCATCCGGGTTCTGGCTGTTGGGGTCCAGCCCCAGGTAATGCAGGGCCAATGGCAGGATTTCCGTCGGCGAATCGAGCATGGCCACGCCGCAGGCTTTCAACTTCTCCATGTTCTCTGGCTTGAACACCAGGTCCCAACTGTCCACGGGGGCATTTTCACCGAGGGCGGCCTTGACCTTGGCCGGGTTGAAACCAATCAGCACCGTGCCATACATGTACGGCACGCCGTACTGGTTGCCCGGGTCGTTCTGGTTCAGCAGCTTGAGCAAGACCGGGTCCTGGTGCTGCCAGTTGGGTAACTTCGACTTGTCGAGTTTCTGGAACACCCCGGCCTTGATCTGGGTCTCGAGAAACTGGTTGGAGGGCACCACCAGGTCGTAACCCGAGTTGCCGGTCAACAACTTGGCCTCCAGGGATTCGTTGGTATCGAAGGTGTCCCAGGTGACCTTGATGCCACTTTGCTTGGCAAAGTCCTTGGGCACGGACGGCAGGATGTAGTCCGCCCAGTTGTACACCCTCAATTCGCGCTGTTCGGCGTGCACGGCGCTGGCCAGCAGCGTCAGCCCACACAAGGTGGCGCCCAGAATACGGTTCATCGTGACCATGAATGGTTTCCCCAAATGCGGCGTTAGTTCGACGGTTTTTATGTTCTGTAAACGGCAGCGGGTTAAACGATAGCCAAGGGCAGGCGAATCCGGATTCTAGTTAGGGTTTGAGTGCACGTTCCGGGATCGGCCAACTGCCTCGATTGTTGCCCAGGGCCGCGGCAGGACACAGTGCGGCCTTGGCCAAAAGGGGATCGTAATGGCCAAAATAAATGGCCATTTGGCTCAATGCGCGGCTATACCTGCGGCTGGTGACTGGTCACGCAATGGATGCCGCCACCGCCGGCGCTGATCGCGTCAATGTCCAGTTGCACCACTTTGCGGTCCGGGTAGAGCTGGGTCAGCAACTCAAGGGCCCGTCGATCAGCCGCCCGGTCACCAAACTGCGGCGCCAGCACCGCGCCATTGATCACGAAGTAGTTGATGTAGCCGGCAGCAAAATCCGGGTTGTTTTTACTGAACTTGTTGTTGCGCGGCTTGAGCGGCGGCGACAGGGTGTGCACCTGCAGCTTGCGCCCCTGGGCATCGGTGGCCTGGCGCAAAATCTCCAGATGGGCCAGCGTCACTTTGTGGTCGTAGGACTCGGGGTCCTGGTCGAGGTTGGCAATCACCACGCCGGGTTTGACGAAGCGCGCATAAAAATCGACGTGGGCATCGGTGATGTCCTTGCCCTTGATGCCCGGCAGCCAGATGATCTTGCGCAATCCCAGGCGCTGCTTGAGCTCTTGTTCGATCTCGAGCAGGCTCCAGTCGCGGTTGCGGTTGCGATTGAGCCAGCAGCTTTGGGTCATGATCGCCGTGCCCTGACCATCGACTTCGATCCCGCCACCCTCGCCCACCAGCTCACTGCGCTGGTACTCGGCCTCGGCCAACTCAGCCACCTGCGCGGCCACCTGCGCATCTTCGGCGTACTGCTGTTTGTTGCCCCAGCCGTTGAAATTGAAATCCACGGCGCCCAGCCCGCCCTGCCCGTCAACCACAAAGTTGGCGCCGATATCGCGCATCCAGATGTCGTCCAGTGCGGTTTCGACAAAGGTGATGTTGGCCGTGCCGCAGTGCTGCTCGGCCAATTGCCGTTCTTCTTCGCGACACAACACTGTCAGGGGTTCATGACGGGCGATGGTCCGGGCGATGCGGCCGAGGGCCGCCTGCACGTCGGTGGTGAAGTCTTCCCAGATCGCGTCCTGTGCGCCAAAGGCGATGAAGGCGCGCTGGTGCCGGTCGCCTTCGTCCGGCATGCGCCAGGAACCCGAAGTAGCCGCCCGCACGGGCGACGGGCCAAGGCCCAGGCCGACGGACGCCACGGCGCCCCATCCGGCAATCAGCGAAACTTGCTTGATGAATTGGCGACGGGTCGACATGAGGTATTTCCTGAAAGGGCTAGCGGTAGTCATTGGGCAGTGGCTGTCTTGAATTTGGTCCAGATGCGCATGCGCGCACGCATGTCGGCCTGGGGAATATCCCGGCCCGGAATCAGCCGCTGATAAGTGGCGGCGTCGAGGTAGATGTCCGGATTATTGCGCATGCTCGCATCGACACCTGCACGCGCCTTGGCGTTGGAGGTGGGATAACCGGTGGTGTTACTGATGGCGGCCATGTTTTCCGGGCGCATGACAAAGTTGATAAAGGTATAGGCGTATTCCGGGTGTTTGGCATCGACCGGAATCGCCATGGTGTCCATCCACACCGTGGTGCCTTCGCGGGGCACGCGGTACTGGAAGCTATTGTGCTTGCCGGCACTCTCAGTCGTGCGTTGCGCCTGGGTCATGTCACCGCTGTAGCCCAGGGACAGGCACAGGTTGCCGTTGACCAGGTCACTCACCGGCTGCGACTGGAACTTGCGGATGTACGGCCGCAACTGACCCAGCAGCTCACTCGCCGCCGCCAGGTCCGCCGGCTTGGCACTGCGCGGTTCGCGTCCCAGGTAATGCAGGACCACCGCCAGCACTTCGTCGGGCGAATCGATGATCGAGATGCCACAGTCGGCAAAGCGCCGAGCCAGTTCCGGCTTGAACAGCATGTCCAGGCTGTCGACCGGCGCATCGGCCATGCGCTGGCTGATCTGCTCGGCATTGTAGGTCAGGCCGATGGTGCCCCAGGTATAGGGCACGGTGGCCTGGCTGGAATGCACATAATGGCTGCGTAACTGCTGCAAACCCGGTTCGATGTCGTCCAGGGCGGTGAGCCTGGCGCGATCCAGCGGCAACAGGCTGCCGGCGCGCATCAAGCGCTCGGCCACGGTGTCGCCAGGGAAGATCAAGTCATAGCCGCTGCCACCGGCCAACATTTTCGCCTCCAGGGTCTCGCTGCCCTCCATGACGTCGTAGATCACCTTGATCCCGGTCTCGGCGGTGAACCGCGCGAGGGTGTCCTCGGCAAAATAGTCGGCCCAGTTGTACAGCCGCAGGGTTTTTTCTTCGGCGTGCAGCGCCGGCAGGGTCATGCTCAGCGCCAGTCCCAGCGCGCCGAGCAACAGCGGATTGGAGGTGCTCATGCCAAGTCTCCTGAAGTATGCCAGCGGGCATTGAGGTGGCGCCCGTCCTGGCTCAACAGCGGTCCGTACATCTCCGGCCGGCGGTCGCGGTAGATCCCCCAGCTCAGGCGTTCCTGTGCCATGGCCGTAAGGTCCAGTTCATGCAGGAGGACAACCCTCCACCGGCCAGGCCGGTTGTTGCTGGGTGATGCAATGCACACCGCCGCCGCCATGGGCCAGGTGGTTGATCCGCACGGGCACCACGGTGCGCCCCGGGAACGCCCGGGCCAACACCTCGGCCGCCGCCTGGTCTGCGCCAATGCCATATGCCGGCATGATGATCGCGCCATTGGCGATGTAGAAGTTGGTATAGGAGGCGCAGAACACTTCAGCACTGGCATCCACCGCCTCGCTGGCCTCATACAGTTCGATCAGTTCGAAGCTGCGCCCATGGGCATCACTGGCCAGTTCCAGGGCCCGGCGGTTCTCCCGCACCACCTCGGCGTACACCGAGCCGCGGTCGTGGGTCGCGTCCACCAGCAACACCCCGGGACGGGCAAACGCACACACGCCATCGACGTGGCCATCGGTCATGTCGCCGGTCACCGCGTCCGGATCGCCGGGCAGCCAGATGGTCTTCTTGATGCCCAGCAGGCGGGCGAAGATCTGCTCGATCTCAGCCTTGGTCATTCCCGGGTTGCGATTGGCATTGAGCAGCACCGATTCGGTGGTGATCAGCGTGCCCTCGCCGTCAACATGAATGGCCCCGCCTTCGTTGCACAGCGGGGTGCCAAAACACCCTAGCCGCAGATGATCGAGGGCCCGCCGCGCCAGGCTGGCGTCCAGCTCATGGGCCGACTTGCCGCCCCAGGCATTGAAGCGCCAGCTCACCCCAGCCACACCGTGCTGCGGGTGGCAGACGAAGCTCGGGCCGGAATCACGGCACCAGCTGTCGTTGACCGCCAGCTCGATCAGTTCGATGTTCGGCCCACACCAGGCCTTGGCACTGGCGAGCGCCGAGGGATCGACCACCATCTTCACCGGCTCAAAGTGCGCAATGGCATTGGCCACGCGAGCGAAGTCTTCTTGCACCTGGGGCAACGTGACGCCCCAAGCGGATTCCCAAAGTGCCTGGTTGTGCGGCCATACCATCCAGGTGGCGGCGTGCTTGGCCCACTCGGCCGGCATCCACCAACCGTCGTTCAATCGTTCGTTGTGCTGCATGACAAATACCTTTGAGTTAAGTCATTGTGTTCAATGAAAACTGCCTACGAGGTCTTGGCATGCATGCTACGGCTGGTAAAACGGGCAAACAAACGATGGATTTTGTATATAAGTGATTAGAGGAGCTTATCAATATGCTCAAGCATTGGCCGCCGCTCAGCACCCTGCGCGGCTTTGAAGCCGCCGCCCGGCTGGGCAGTTTCCACAAGGCCGCCACCGAACTGCACCTCACCCAGTCAGCCATCAGCCAGCAGATCCGCAGCCTGGAAGCGTACCTTGAACAACCATTGTTTTTTCGCAGTGGGCGCAGCGTTGCGCTGACCGATGCCGGACACGATCTGCTCAGTACCACCCAGGCGTTGCTGCAACAACTGGCCGTGGGGATCCGCCGCCTGGATCAGTACCAGAAGCCCAACCAACTGGTGCTCAACACCACGCCGGCGTTCGCCCGCCACTGGCTGTTGCCGCGCCTGGGGGATTTTCGCCGCCAGCACCCGGGCGTCGACCTGTGGCTGTTCAGCACCGATGAAGTGCCTGACATGAGCAGCCAGACCATCGACCTGGCAGTGCGCGATGACCTCAGCGCCCAGGCCGAGTGCAGCTTCAAGGTACTGCACGCCGACCGCCTGTTCCCGGCATGCCATCCAAGCCTGCTGGCGGTGCCCGACGCGCAGCGCAGCACCCTGCACGGCGAGCGGGAAATGGACTGGAGTCATTGGGCAGTGGAGGCCGGGATCGATGTCGGCCAGCAGGCGCAGGGGTTGAATTTCTCCGATCCCGGCCTGCTGCTGGACGCTGCCTGCGCGGGGCTGGGCATGGCGTTGGTCAGCCAGTTGTTGAGCCGCCAGGCCCTGGCCAATGGCTCATTGAAACCCTTGGTCGAACAGACGATTCGCGGCCCGAACTGGGCCCTGCTGACCCATCGCGACAGCGAGAACAACCCGCTGGCGCGCAGTTTCAGCGAGTGGTTGGTGAACAATCTGCAAACGCCACAATGAGCCTTCTTCAAAAGGGACTCAAAAGGGGACAGATTTATTTGGCTCCCCAGCCGTCAAATAAATCTGTCCCCTTTTTGATTTTGCTTTTTGATTACTCTTCCAGACGCCCGCTCCCCTCGCGATCCTGCCGGTAGTGCCGGGCCAATGGAAATGCCGGCAACCAGGACTCGCGACGGATCACCCAGCTTTCATAGGTGGGCATCAACTGGTCAGGGGCATCCAGGGAACCCAGGTTGACTTCCACTTCGTCGGCGCTGCGGGCGAACACCGACGAGCCGCAGCGCGGGCAGAAAAACCGCCCGGCGTAATCCCGCGTTTCGCCAGTGATGGTCACCGCCGCTTCGGGAAATATCGCAGAGGCGTGAAACAGCGCGCCGTGATGCTTGCGACACTCCAGGCAGTGACACAGCCCAACCCGATAAGGCTGGCCCGCCGCTTCGATGCGTACATCGCCACATAGGCAACCGCCGGTGAATCGGTGCATGGTGCTGCTCCTCTGCAAGTCATCGATCAGCGCAGCCGAGTGACTCCCCGGTGCGATCCTGTCGAGGGTAAAAATAGCAGCTGGACCACCGTGCCGGATCGCATCAGCCCAATACCGGAATCACCCGCGACGGCTTCACCGACTTGAACGAAAAACTCGAATAAATCTCCTTCACCGCCGGCAAGGTCTGCAGCACTTCGCGGGCGAATTCGCCGAAGGACTCCAGGTCCTTGGCCACCACTTCCAAGAGGAAATCGTAGCGTCCGGAGACGTTGTGGCAAGCGACGATTTCCGGGATCTGCAGCAGACGCTGTTCGAATGTGCGGGCCATTTCCTGGTTGTGGGACTCCATCATCACGCTGACAAAAGCCGTCACGCCGTACCCCAGGGCCTTGGGCGAGAGGATCGCCTGGTAGCCAGTGATCACCCCGCTTTCCTCGAGGATTTTCACCCGACGCCAGCACGGCGAAGTGGTCAGCGCTACCTGGTCCGCCAGTTCGGCGGTAGTCAGGCGGGCGTTGCCTTGCAGGGCGTTCAGCAGGGCTTTGTCAGTACGATCCAGGCCGGAGGGCATATCTTGCCTCTTAATCTTGTTTTTATGGGTTTGTATTCCAATTAGCCGTTTATAAACGGGCAAGTTTGGAATTTATCGCGTTGAATTTGAGCATAGCATTGTAGGAAATCAGGGAGCGTTAACCATGAACAATAAAAACAACGAACTTGGCTTTTCTACCCGTGCGATTCACCACGGCTATAACCCGCTGGATAACCAGGGGGCGTTGATCCCGCCGATCTACCTGACGTCCACCTTCACCTTCCCCACCGCCGAATACGGCGCCGGCTGTTTTGCCGGCGAACAACCCGGGCATTTCTACACGCGGATTTCCAACCCGACCCTGGCGCTGCTGGAGTCGCGCATGGCGACCCTGGAAAACGGCGAGGCGGCCGTGGCCTTCAGTTCCGGCATGGGCGCGATTGCCGCGACCCTCTGGACCTTGCTGCGCCCGGCGGACGAGATCATCGTCGACCGCACCCTGTATGGCTGCACCTTCGCCCTGCTGCACCACGGCATCGGCGAGTTCGGGGTCAAGGTGCGGCATGTCGACCTGTCCAACCTCAGCGAGTTGCGCGCAGCGATCAGCCCAGCCACGCGGATGATCTACTGCGAAACACCGGCCAACCCGACCATGCAACTGGTGGACATCGCCGCCGTGGCCGAGATCTCCCGGCAGCACCCGCAGGTCACCCTGGTGGTGGACAACACCTATTGCACCCCTTACCTGCAACGCCCACTGGAGCTGGGCGCGGATGTGGTGGTGCACTCGGCCACCAAGTACCTCAGCGGTCATGGCGATATCACCGCCGGGATCGTGGTCAGCAGCCAGGCGCTGGCTGACCGTATCCGCTTGCAGGGCCTCAAGGACCTGACCGGCGCGGTGATGTCGCCCCAGGATGCTTTCCTGCTGATGCGCGGGCTCAAGACCCTGGCCCTGCGCATGGAGCGCCATTGCAGCAACGCCCAGGTGATCGCCGAGTATCTGCAGGCGCACCCGGCAGTCGAGTGGGTGACCTACCCTGGCCTGGCGTCCTTTCCCCAGCACCAACTGGCCTCACGGCAAATGAAATTGCCCGGCGGCATGATCGCCTTCGAACTCAAGGGTGGCCTGGTCGACGGCCGGCGCTTCATGAACGCCCTGCAGTTGTTCAGCCGCGCGGTCAGCCTGGGCGACGCCGAGTCCCTGGCCCAGCACCCGGCCAGCATGACCCACTCCACCTACTCCCCGGAACAACGCGCCGAACACGGCATTTCCGAAGGGCTGGTACGCTTGTCGGTGGGCCTGGAGGACATCGCCGACCTGCTGGCCGACGTCACCCAGGCCCTCGACGCTTGCGCCTGAGGGAGGCCAACGATGACTACCCCAGACCTGCTCCATCAGGGCCCGCCCTGCGCCCAGGATGAAGACCCGCAAGAAACCCGCGAGTGGCTCGACGCCCTGGCCTCGACCCTCGCCGCCTGTGGCCCTGAGCGCGCCCGCTACCTGCTCAAGCGCCTGCAGGAGTACGCCGGCGAACACGGCATCAACCGCGACGCCCAGGCCTTTTCCGCCTACCGCAACACCCTGTCGCTGGAGCAACAGGGCACCTACCCCGGTGACCTGTTGCTGGAAGAACGCATCACCGGCCTGCTGCGCTGGAACGCCCTGGCCATGGTGGTCCGGGCCAACCATGCCTACGGTGAACTGGGCGGCCACATCGCCAGTTACGCCTCGGCGGCAGAGATCTTCGAGGTGGGTTTCCAGCACTTTTTCCGTGGCGATGGCGACAATGGCCAGCGCAACGCCGACCTGGTGTTTTTCCAGCCGCACTCGGCACCCGGGGTCTATGCCCGGGCCTTTCTCGAAGGGCGCTTGAGCGAGGAGCAACTGGCCAACTACCGCCAGGAAATCAACGGTCCCGGACTGTGCTCCTACCCTCACCCGTGGCTGATGCCGGACTTCTGGCAGTTCCCCACCGGCTCCATGGGCATCGGCCCGATCAGCGCGGTGTACCAGGCGCGGTTCATGCGCTACCTGCAGCACCGCGAGTTGCTGCAGACCGAGGGCCGGCATGTCTGGGGGGTGTTTGGCGACGGCGAGATGGACGAGCCCGAGTCCATCGCCGGCCTGTCCCTGGCAGCCCGCGAACAACTGGACAACCTGACCTTTATCGTCAACTGCAACCTGCAACGCCTGGACGGCCCGGTGCGCGGCAACGGCCAGATCATCCAGGAACTCGAAGCGCTGTTCGCCGGTGCCGGCTGGAATGTGATCAAGGTGCTGTGGGGCTCGGAGTGGGATGCACTGTTTGCCCGCGACACCGACAACGTGCTGCTCAAGCGCCTGGCAGCCACCCCGGACGGCGAATACCAGACCCTTGGCGCCCATGACGGTGCCTATAACCTGGAGCACTTTTTCCAGAAAGACCCGCAAGTGCGGCGCCTGGTGGAACACATGAGCGTCGAGGAGATCAATGGCCTGAAACGCGGCGGCCACGACTTGCGCAAACTGCACGCCGCCTTCGCCGCCGCCAAGGCCTGCAAGGGCCGGCCGACGGTAATCCTGGCCAAGACCAAAAAGGGCTATGGCATCGGCGCGGCCGGCGAGTCGCGGATGACCGCGCACCAGGCGAAAAAACTCGATGTCGCCGCCCTGCTGGCGTTCCGCGACCGCTTCCACCTGCCGCTGTCGGACCAGGATGTCGAACAATTACGCTTCTATCGTCCGCCCGAGGACAGCGCCGAAATGCGCTACCTGCGCGCCCGGCGCCAGGCCCTCGGCGGTCCGCTGCCGGCGCGCAAGAGCGCTGCGCCGCAGATTCCGGTGCCGGCGCTGGCGTTGTCGGGCGGCTTTGCGCTCAAGGCGCAAGGCAAGGAAATGTCCACCACCATGGCCGCCGTGCGCCTGCTGACGGCCTGGCTCAAGGCGCCAGAGCTGGGGCCGCGAGTGGTGCCGATCGTCGCCGATGAAGCACGCACCTTTGGCATGGCCAGCCTGTTCCGCCAGATCGGCATCTACTCGCCCCACGGCCAGTTGTACGAGCCGGAAGACAGCGGCTCGATCCTCTCCTACCGGGAGTCGCGCAATGGCCAGTTGCTGGAAGAAGGCATCACCGAGGCCGGCGCCCTGTCCTCCTGGGTCGCGGCCGCGACCTCCTATTCAGTGCACGGCGTGCCGATGCTGCCGGTGTACATCTACTATTCGACGTTCGGCTTCCAGCGGGTCGGCGATTTGATCTGGGCCGCCGCCGACCAGCGCTCCCGGGGCATTTTGCTCGGCGCCACGGCGGGCCGGACCACCCTCGGTGGCGAGGGCCTGCAACACCAGGACGGCTCCAGCCTGGTGATGGCGGCGATGGTGCCCAACTGCCGTGCCTGGGACCCGTGTTTTGCCGGGGAACTGGCGGTGATCCTCGACCACGCGGCCCGACGCCTGCTGGAACAGCAGTGCGACGAGTTCCACTACGTCGCGGTGATGAACGAAAACTACCCGCAGCCGAGTCTCGACGACAGCCAGCATGCCGATGTCCTGCGCGGCCTGTATCGCTATTCGCGCAGTTGCACCGAGCCGTCGCAAATTCGCCTGCGCCTGGTGGGCTCCGGGGCGATATTGCGCGAAGTACTCGCGGCCAGCGAGTTGCTCGCCAAGGACTGGGGCATTCACACCGAGGTGTTCAGCGCCACCAGCTTCAGCGAACTGGCGCGCGAGGCCCGCGAGGTCGAGCGCGACAACCGCCTGCAGGCCGGCGAGCCGCGCAGCAGCCATCTGCAGCAACAGCTCGGCGGTCGCCAACCGATCATCGCCGCCAGCGATTACGTGCGTGCCTGGCCGCAACTGATCGGCCAGTACCTGGAGGCGCCCTACACCACCCTGGGCACCGACGGGTTTGGCCGCAGCGACAACCGCGCCAACCTGCGGCAGTTCTTTGAGGTGGATCAGCACAGCATTGTCCTGGCCGGATTAAAAAGTCTGGTGGACCACGATGGCCTCGACGCTGGCATACTCAGCGCAGCGATCGGCCGCTACCGCCTCGATCCAGCGCGCAGCGCGCCCTGGGATCGCTGAATCAACTGCAAGACCTTTATGAGTCATTACCCACAGGAGTGGAACACCATGAGTCGTATCAATAAAAAAACCACCCAACTGCTCAGCGCCATGATCCTTGCCGGCCTGTCCTGCCATGCCCTGGCTGAGGACACCATCCGCATCGGCATCGCCGGACCGAAAACCGGCCCGGTAGCGCAATACGGTGACATGCAGTTCAGCGGTGCCCGCATGGCCATCGAGCAGATCAACGCCCGTGGCGGCGTCGACGGCAAACAGCTGGTGGCCGTGGAATACGACGATGCCTGCGATCCCAAGCAGGCGGTGGCTGTAGCCAACAAAGTAGTCAACGACGGCATCAAGTACGTGGTCGGGCACCTGTGCTCCAGCTCCACCCAGCCGGCGTCGGATATCTATGAAGACGAAGGCATCGTGATGATCACTCCGGCCGCGACCAGCCCGGAACTGACCGCTCGCGGCTACAAGATGATCTTCCGCACCATCGGCCTGGACAACGCCCAGGGCCCGGCAGCGGCGCGCTACATCGTCGGCCTGAAACCGGCCAATGTCGCGGTGCTGCACGACAAGCAGCAGTACGGTGAAGGCATCGCCACCTCGGTGCGCGAGATCCTCGGCAAGGAAGGCATCAAGGTGGCGATGTTCGAAGGCATCAACGTCGGCGAACGCGACTACTCCTCGATCCTGACCAAGCTCAAGCAGGCCAATGTCGACTTCGTGTACTTCGGCGGCTACCACCCGGAAATGGGCCTGCTGTTGCGCCAGGCCAAGGAAAAAGGCCTCAGCGCCCGCTTCATGGGCCCGGAAGGCGTGGGTAACGACTCGATCTCGCAGATCGCCAAGGACGCTGCCGAAGGCATGCTGGTAACCCTGCCTAAATCCTTCGACCAGGACCCGGCCAACCAGGCGCTGGTGGCGGCCTTCACCGCGAAACAGGAAAACCCCAGCGGCCCGTTTGTCCTGCCGACCTACTCGGCGGTGGACGTGATTGCCGGCGCAATCGTCGCGGCCAAGAGCGAAGACCCGGAAAAAGTCGCCGCGGCGATCCACAGCGGCACCTTCAAGACCCCAACCGGCGACCTGAGCTTCGACGAAAAAGGCGACCTCAAGGACTTCAAGTTCGTGGTCTACGAATGGCACTACGGCAAGCCGAAGACCGAAGCTGGGCAAAGCGCCGGTCTCTGAAGCTATGCCGAAACTGTAGGAGCGGGTGCCCGCTTGCGGCCTGCTCGCGATGGTCGTCAACGATAACGCGCGCTGCCTGAAACAACGCGTCGCTCTTGAGATCATCGCGAGCAAGCTCGCTCCCACCTATGTCTCACAAAAAACACCGGATCTTCGCTTGATGCCGATCGGTTAAGCAATTTGCGCAGTACCTGTAGCATCTGTCGCTTAATTAGGGTCCAGCAACCCACCGTGCCAGTTACGCGATACCTGGCTGCCGGTGAACTTCGCGACCACCGTGCCCTGGGCCACCAGGCGGTCCCGATGGCGGGTGACCATCCGCCCGGCCTGTTCGGCCAACAGCACCACCTCGGAAGACGGATCACCCGGACGCCCGATAATTCGTGCAAATCGCTGCCCCTGCTCGACGACATCCCCCAGCGCCTTCTCAAACACCAGCACCCCCGGCTGCGGTGCCAGGATGGTTTCCATCTGGCCCATGTCCATGGCCTCGACAGGCCAGTCCACAGGCTCACGCGCCTCATCGATGACGCCATGGCCACACAACCAGGCATACAGGCCCTCGGCGTCCTGCGCGGCATCGGCATCGCTGACATCGCCCTGCCCGCGCAGCTCCAGGGTCGCGGCCATTTGCCGCTGGTTCACGCCTGCACGCAGCCAGGGGCTGATCAGGGTTTCTTCGAAAGAACCGTCACCGCCGTCATCCCAGATGATCGCCACATCCATGCGCAGCGCCGCCGCCAGCGCACGGCCGCGAGGCCAGAAACTGCGGTGCAGGTAGAGGTATGGCAGGGCTTCGTCGTCGGTGTGCAAGTCCAGCACCACGTCGGCGCTGGAGGCCAGTTGCACCAGGTTTTTTTGCCAGTGCTGGACTACGGTCGACGGCTGGGCCATCGCCGCCGACTGGTCGAAACCGCGGTTGAAATTGTGCCCCGTGGCATCGTGAAAACGCCCGAGAATCCGCCCCTGGCGAAACTGCCCGATGCCCAATGGATTGGCCTGGGGCACCACCGTCACCGAGCCCTTGAGCCGACCTGCGGCTTGGGCCCGGGCCAACTTGGGCATCAGCAGGTGCAGCACCAGCATGCCGGCGATTTCATCGGCGTGCACCCCGGCCTGCAGGTGCACGGCCGGGCCCTGGCCGGCTCCGGCGAAACGCCAGGCGCCGACCCGCACCGGGTCGCCATTATTGTTCGGCACACTGAATGAAATATCCTCGACCATCCGCCCCTCCTCCCCTGTTCATGGCTGCTGCTCAATGGATTGCCGGTCGCGTTCGGCCTGCTCCGGCGTCACCGGCGGATACAGCGGCTGCGAGACCGAACACTCGGCCCCGACCACCTCCTGGCTGCCATGCCGCCCAAAGATCATCGCCAGGGTGCCGCTGACCGCGATCAACCCGGCGCCGATGATCAGCGAGCCATCCAGCAGCGTGCCCCAGACCAGGCTCGACAGAGCGAAGGCCCAGATCAGCCCGGTGTATTCGAAAGGTGCGAGCAAGGTCGCGGTGGCCCGCTGGAAGCTGGCGAACAGCAGGAACTGGCCGATCCCGCCTACCAGCCCCGCCGCAAGCATGCCCAGCCAGGCCGGGGTCGGCGCCGGGGTGTGGGTCCAGGGCAACGCCACCAGCATGCACACCACAAACACCACATTGGTGATCAGCATCTGTTCCAGCACCGAGGTCTGTTCATCGACCTGGCGCAACTGGATGTAGGTGAAGGCCCAGCACATGGCGGCCAGCAGGGTCAGTACCACCGGCCAGGGGTCCTGGATCTGGGTCGGGCGGCAGGCGATCACCACCCCGACAAAACCGATGATCAGGCTCAGCCACTGCCAGGCGTTGGCCCGCTCCTTGAGCATCACTGCCGCCAGCACCGTAACCATGATCGGCGCCGAGAAATACAGGGTGGTCATCTCCGCCAGGGTCAGATCGCGGGCGGCGGTGTAATACAGCAGCCAGGCGACAATCGACAGCAAGCCGCGCACCACCAGCAAGCGCCGGCTTGGCGAGCGCCAGGCCCGTTGTACCAGTTGCAGGCGGCCCACCAGCAGGCAGGCAACGACCACCACCAGGCTGCGCCAGAACAGGATGCTGACCACCGAATAATCGGCCACCAACCACTTGATGCCGGCGTCCTGCAGGGCCAGGAAGGCGTAGCCCAGGGTGCACAGGCCAATGCCTTGCAATGAGCGGTCGACCCGCGAGCTACTCATCACACCGACCTGCGCACGGGAGTACCACGGCGTTCGGCGAAGGCAAACAGCGCCTCGATCAGGAACGTCAGGCAGACGTACACCAGTGCCACCAGCAGCAACGGTTCATAGACCTGCAGGGTCTGGGCGCGCACGACGTTGGCGGCGCCCAGCAGGTCGATCACCGCGATGGTCGAGGCCAGCGCCGTGGACTTGAGCAGCATCACGCACTCCCCGGCCAGGGTCGGCAACAGCAGGCGCATGGCCCGGGGCAGGCGCACCCGCAGCAGCGCCTGGCGCGCCGTCATGCCAAAGGCCGAGGCCGCTTCCATCTCGCCCTTGGGCACCGCCAGCAGGCCGCCGCGAATCACTTCACCGACATAGGCCCCCACCGACAGCACCAGGGCGAACACGATGTACCAGTAGCCATCGCGCAGGTAGGGCCACAGGAAGCTGGCGCGCAGCAGCGGGAACTGGGCAAACAGGCTGCCCAGGCCGTAGTAGAAAATGTAGATCTGGATCAGCAGCGGCGTTCCGCGCCACAGGCTGGTGTAGAGCAGGCTGGCCTTGGCCAGCAGACGGTTTTTCGAGATCCGCGCCAGGGCCACCAGCACCGCCAGGACGAAGCCCAGCACGCTGGCGATCAGCAGGATGCTGATGGTGGTCTGCAACCCTCGGCCCAACAGGGCGGCGTACTCGATTATCCACGCTGCAATCATCTCATTCACTCAGCCAAAGGCATCCAGCGACGAATGCGTCGCTCCAGCCGTCCCGACAGGTAGTTGGACAGTAGCGTCACCGCGTAATACAGCGCGGCGGCGGTGAGGTAGAACAGCAGGTAGTGGCGGGTCGAACCCGCGCCCTGCTTGGCGGTGTACAGCAACTCGTTGGTGCCGACCACGCTGATCAGGGCGCTGTCCTTGATCAGGTTGATCCACAGGTTGGCCATCCCGGCCATCGCATAGGGCGCCATGATCGGCAGGGTGACGCGACGGAACAGGCCAAAGCCGCTGAGGCCGAAGGCTCTTCCCGCCTCGATCAGGCCAAAGGGGATTGCCTGGATCGCCGCGCGGAAAATTTCCGAGGCGTACGCCCCCTGCACCAGCCCCAGGACGAGGATCGCCGCGAGCGGCCCGCTGACGTCTATCGCGTCGTAGCCCATGTGGGCCATGAGTGCGTTGAGCAGCATGGAGCCGACGTAGTACAGCAGCAGGATCAGCAGTAGCTCCGGAATCGCGCGGAACAAGGTGGTGTAGCCGCGCATCAGGGCCGCGATCGGTTTCGGCGCGCCCAACTTGAGGCAGGCCACCACCAGGCCAATCAACAACCCGACCACGAACGCGCCGGCGGATATCTGCAGGGTCATCCACAACCCACGCAACAAGGCCCCACCCCATCCTCGTTCGCTGAAGCCGATCAATTCGAACATTGCAGGCATTTCACTCTCCGGTTAGCGGCTGTTCCCCCATCGCGGGCAAGCCGCACCACAACGATCAAACCTGTAGGAGCGAGCGCCCGCTTGCGGCTTGCTCGCGAAAGACTCAAGAACGCCGCGTTGAGTCAGGCTCGGCGCGTTATCGTTGACGACCATCGCGAGCAAGCTCGCTCCTACAAAGACTGGGTTCACAACATCAGCATGTGCACCGCCGCACCCCTTGTGGGAGCTGGCGCCCGCTTGCGGCTTGCCAGCGATGGCGGCCTCAGCCACGGCGACCCGGTTTGTCGTCAGAAGGCAGGTTTCACGCTGGTTCCGAAATAGTGCTGCGACAGGTCGTCATAGTCCTTGCTTGCCAGCAGGGTCTGGATCGCCTGGTCGAGGCGCGCCTTGAGGGCGGCGTCGTCCTTGCGCAGGCCGGCGCCGACGCCTTTGCCGAAGATCGGGTCGTACGGCACGGTGCTCAGGTACGCGAGGTCCTTGGCATCGGCGGTCTTGACGAACTCGGTCATGGCGGTGCCGTCGGCCATCATCAGGTCAAGACGCCCGGCGATCAGGTCGGCGTTGGCCGAGTCCTGGGTGTCGTAGTACTTCACGTCGGCGATTTTTTCGTATTTGGCCTTCAGGTAGCTGGCGCTGACGGTGGAGTTCTGCACGCCGATGATCTTGCCCTTGAGGTCATCCGGGTATTTGCTCACCGAGCTGCCCTTGGGCCCGACCACGGCGATCGCCGAATCGTAGTAGGCCTTGCTGAAGGCGATCTGTTTCTCGCGTTCGGCGGTGACTGACATCGAGGAAAAAATCACGTCGATCTTCTTCGCCAGCAGCGAAGGAATGATGCCGTCCCACGCCACCTCCTTGATCTCGCACTCGGCCTTCATCGCGCTGCACAGCTTGTGGATCAGGTCGACTTCAAAACCCTTCCACTCACCGTTGGGCTGCTTCTCGGTGTACGGCGGATAGGGTTCGGCCGCCACCGCGAACCTGATCGGCTGTGCCTGCGCGGCGCTCATGCCGGCCAGCATCACGCAGGCCACGCCCGTCAACCAGTTTGCCAAACGTCGATTTGCCATGATGTTTCCCCGTCTTGTTATTGTGTTTTAGCGAGTCTGATGAGCGTTGACGAACTGTCGGCAACGCTCGCTGCGTGGGTGTACAAACACTTGGTCCGGCGTACCGGTTTCCTCGATCAGCCCCTGATGCAGGAAGGCGACATTGGATGAGACATCGCGGGCGAAGGCCATCTCATGGGTCACCAGGATCATGGTCCGGCCTTCTTCGGCGAGCGAGCGGATCACCCGCAACACTTCGCCCACCAGTTCCGGGTCGAGTGCCGAGGTCGGTTCATCGAACAGCATGACTTTGGGCCGCATGGCCAGGGCCCGGGCGATGGCCACCCGCTGCTGTTGGCCGCCGGAAAGAAACGCCGGGTACTCGTTGCGCTTGGCCGCCAGCCCCACCCGTTCGAGCAGGGCTTCAGCGCGTTCGGTGGCCTCGGCCCGGCTCTCGCGCAGGACCTGGGTCGGCGCCTCGATCAGGTTCTCCAGCACCGTGCGATGGGGCCAGAGATTGAAGTTCTGGAACACCATGCCCAGGCTCGAGCGAATCCGCACCAGTTGCCTGGCGTCGGACACCAGCGGCGCACCAGGACGGGAATGGTTGAGGCGGATGCTTTCACCGTCCACCAGGACGCGCCCCTGGTCCGGCACTTCGAGCATATTGATGCAGCGCAGCAAGGTGCTTTTGCCTGAACCACTGGCGCCGATCAGCGAAACCACTTCGCCTTCGCGGGCCGTCAGCGAGACGCCCTTGAGCACCTCGATGTTGCCGAAGCGTTTATGCAGGCGATCGACTTCGATCATTGTCCGGGCGGCCTGAGGAATCTCCCCGACGTCAGCATCCGGGCCTGGGATTCGCTCTACCAAGGGTGAAAACCGCATGCCAGTGCCTCATTCGAAGTGAAGAAAGCCAAGCCCGCAACCAGCCGGGAACAGAAGGTGCGCTCAACATAGTTCAAGCTGAACAGTCGTTCAACAGAAAACTCAGCGCGGTTCGCGTTCGATGCCAACAGGTCGTTTTCACGACAGTCCGGGCGCTTTCCCGATGCCCACAGCCGATTCGGCTGTGGGCCCGGGGTATTCGACCGCAACCGCTGCGCCATGGCCACGGATTGGCCGAGATAGACCGGCGCTTACCCCGACAATGGCGCTATGGCCAACCCCCTGCATCTCCCCCTCAAACGCTAATAAAAAAGGTACGCCCATGACCCGTTACGTTGACGTCAATGACCTGAGCCGCCTCGTCCAGGCCAAAGGCCTGACCTGCTGCCTGACTGAAATGGCCGAGTACATTCGCCAGGACTACCTGCGCTGGGAAGACTTCGAGAAATGTGCCCGCCTGGCCAACCACTCGCCGGAGGGCGTGATCGAGTTGATGCCGGTGTCGGATGCCGCGCTGTACGCCTTCAAGTACGTCAACGGTCACCCGAAAAACACCCATAACGGCATGCTGACGGTCATGGCCTTTGGCGCGTTGGGGGATGTCGATACAGGCAAGCCGGTCCTGCTCAGCGAGATGACCCTGACCACCGCCATTCGCACCGCCGCCACCTCCGCCCTGGCCGCACGCTACCTGGCCCGGCCAGACAGTCGGCGCATGGCGCTGATCGGCAACGGCTCGCAAAGTGAATTCCAGGCCCTGGCATTCCACACCCTGCTGGGCATCGAAGAACTTAGCCTGTACGACATCGACCCGGCCGCCAGCGCCAAACTGCAGGCCAACCTGAGTGCCTACCCGGCCCTGAAGATCACGATTGCCGCCAGCGTTGCCGATGCCGTGCGCGGAGCCGATATCGTCACCACCGTGACCGCCGACAAGGCCTACGCGACCATCCTCACCCCACAAATGATCGAACCCGGCATGCACCTCAATGCCGTGGGTGGTGACTGCCCTGGCAAGACCGAGTTGCACCGCGACATCGTCGAGCGGGCCCGGGTGATCGTCGAGTACGAACCGCAAAGCCGCATCGAGGGCGAGATCCAGCAGATGCCCGCGGATTCGCCGGTGATCGAATTCTGGAAAGTGGTCAACGGCCAGGAACAGGCTCGACGAAGCGCCGACGAAGTCACCCTGTTCGACTCCGTGGGCTTCGCCCTCGAGGACTACTCGGCCCTGCGCTACGTGCTGGACGTGGCCAAGGCCCTGGACATCGGCAGCGAAATTGAACTGGTGCCGACGCTACAGGACCCGAAAAACCTGTTCGCCTTGCTGCAGCCGCCCGCGGCCACCGCCCACTTGCGCCGCGCCTGAGCAACCGCCCTCGGCTCAGGGATCGACCTGGCCCATCAGTTCGGCCACCGTCTCCGGGCGTTTGGCGTAGCGCTGGGCCAGCACCGCACAGACCATCAGTTGAATCTGGTGGAACAGCATCAGCGGCAGGATCAACAGGCCGATAGTGCTGCCGGCGAACAGCACCTGGGCCATCGGCACGCCGGTGGCCAGGCTTTTCTTCGAACCGCAGAACAAAATAGTGATGCGGTCTTCCTGGTTGAAACCAAAGGCCTTGCCCAGCAGCGTCGCCGCGATCAGCACCAGCGCCAGGACGATGCAGCAGGCCAGCACCAGGCCCGCCAGTTCCCACAGCGGAATCTGCTGCCACAGCCCTTCGTTCACCGCCTCGCTGAAGGCGCCGTAGACCACCAGCAGAATCGAGCCCTGATCGACGAATTTCAGCCAATGCTTGTTGCGCCCTACCCAGGCGCCGACCCAGCGGCGTGCGATCTGCCCGGCCACAAACGGCAGCAGCAACTGCAGGCTGATCTTGAGGATGGCATCGAGGGTCGAGCCGCCGTCGCCGTGCACATTCAGGAGCAAGGCCACCAGCAAGGGCGTGAGGAAGATCCCGAACAGGCTGGACGCCGCCGCACTGCAGATGGCCGCCGGAATGTTGCCGCGCGCCAGGGAGGTAAAGGCAATCGCCGACTGCACCGTGGCCGGCAACGCACAGAGGTAGAGCATGCCCATGTACAACTCATTACCGACCATCGGTGAGAGCAGCGGCTTGAGCGCCAGGCCCACCAGCGGGAACAGCACAAAGGTCAGGCCGAACACCAGTAGGTGCAGGCGCCAGTGGCCGGCACCGGCGATGATCGACTCACGAGACAGTTTGGCCCCATGCAGGAAAAACAGCAGGGCAATCGCGCCGTTGGTCAGCCAGCCAAAGCCGACCGCGGCCTGGCCGCTGACGGGCAGCAGGCTGGCCAGGAGCACCACGCCGATCAGGGTCAGGGTGAAGTTGTCGGGCAGGAAACGAGGACGGGTCATCGGTATCATCCGGGGGTTGCCAAGTACGTAGCGGCGACTCTAACGTGACTGCAGATTACCGACTAACGCCAAAGAGCCAGCAGATGCCGCGTAAAGGACATGACCAGAGCTACCGGCGCAGTGTGCCCGGGCTGCCCAGCCTGCCACGACCGGTCTACGGGCGCACCGAGTCACTGCCCAATCGCGCCCTGACCCGCCGCCACAGCCATCCCTGGGTGCAATTGTCCTACGCCATTCAAGGGGTGCTCGAGGTGCAGACCAGCGCCGGGCGCTTCGTCGCGCCGCCGCAACGGGCCGTGTGGATCCCCGCCGGCGTGCCGCACCGGGTGTTCAGCTCGCCGCGCACGGAAATGCGCAGCCTGTACCTCGATTGCAGCGTCACCGCCTGGGCGCAGCCGCGATGCCACGTGCTCGGGGTCAGCGACCTGTTGCGCGAACTGATCCGCCGCTTCAGCCAGATGCCGGTGGAATACCAGGAAGACGGCGCCCAGGGTCGGCTGGTGCAGGTCCTGCTCGACCAATTGGCCGAGGCGCCGCAGATCGACTTGATGCTGCCCCTGCCACAGGACAGCCGCCTGCAGAAAATCTACCAGAGCCTGCAACTGCACCCGGAGCAGGCCACCACCCTGGGCCACTGGAGCGAAAAATTCGCGGTCACCGAAAAGACCCTCAGCCGCCTGTTCCTGCGCGATACCGGCCTGACCTTCCGCGCCTGGCGCCAGCGCTTGCGTCTGCTCGGTGCGCTGACCCCGCTGGAGCAGGGCGAGCGTGTCACCGACGTGGCGCTGGCCTGCGGCTACGACTCGACCTCGGCCTTCATCGCCGCCTTCCGCCAGCAATTCGGCGCCACGCCCGGGGAGTTCTTTCCCTGAGCGCACGACTCCCTTGCTGCGACCAATTGTCCCGAAGCCGGCACCCATCGCCGCGATTTTGATAGGATGCTGCCCTTTCACGGTGACCCCCCTGCCAGGTCAACTCGACTGCCAGGTGGCCAAAGGGCGTTGACGCATGAGTGTTTTGATGAATCGCCGCAAGGTGATTGCAGGTATGGGGCTGTTGGGCCTGGGGCTGCTGACCGGCTGCGACACTCGCGGCGAGCTGTCGTACAAATACGGCAAGGACCTGAGTGACAAGATCCTCGGGCGCACCTTCAAGTTGAAAGACACCAATGGCGATGTGCAAACCCTGTCGAGCTTTCGCGGGATGATGCCGATGGTGTTTTTCGGGTTTACCCAATGCCCGGCGATCTGCCCCACCACGCTTGCGCGTGCGGCGAAAATCAAGAAGCTGATGGGCAAGGATGGCGACCGCCTGCAGGTGATCTTCATCACCCTGGACCCGGAACGCGACACCCCGCAAGTACTCGACGCCTACGTCAAGGCTTTCGACCCATCGTTTGTCGCGTTGTACGGCAGCCTCGAAGAAACCGCGGCCACGGCCAAGGAGTTCGACGTGTTCTTCGAGAAGGTCCCCAGCGGCTCGACCTACACCCTGTCCCACACCGCGACCAGTTATGTTTATGACTCCAGGGGCACCTTGCGCCTTGGATTGTCCCAGTCACTTTCGGCACAAGAGTGTACGGAAGACCTGCTCACCGTCATGGAGGTCTGCTAATGACCGCATCGTTCAGCAAAAGCCGTATCAAACAGTTGCTCCTGGGTATTTCCCTGCTGGGCCTGGCCTTGCAGGCCTCGGCCCAGACCCAGGTCGATGACGCCTGGGTTCGCGCCACCGTCGCCGGGCAGCAAGCCACCGGGGCGTTCATGACCCTGACCGCCAGCACCGACAGCAAGCTGCTGGGCGTGCAATCGCCAGCGGCGAAAATCGTCCAGGTGCATCAGTCGACCATGAAGAACGACGTGATGAGCATGCAACCGGTGGAGTCCGTCGCCCTGCCTGCCGGCAAGGCGGTGTCGTTCGACCCCCACGGCTACCACGTGATGCTGATCGACCTGGTGGCCCAGGTGAAGGAAGGCGACAGCGTGCCGCTGACCTTGATCGTCGAAAACGCCAAGGGCGAAAAAGAGTCGATCGAGGTCAACGCCCCGGTACGGGCGCTGAACATGGCCGACCACAAGATGTAAACCAGGGTCGCGGCGTACCGGTTGGCGATTGCAGTGTTGATCCTCTCGAAGGTAGTATTGAGAACGATTCACACTAACATCTGGAAAGCCGACCGGTGCAACCCCCTTCGACCCGCAAGCTGGGCTTCTTCTTCAGCGACCATCACCGCTGGCTGTTGCAGCATATCCAGCGTCGCCTGCGCAATCACGCGGACGCCGAGGACACTGCCGCCGATACCTTCTGCCAGATGCTGGTGGCCCGGGTCGACCCCGACAGCATCGAACAACCGCGCGCCTTCCTGGCGACCATCGCCCGCCGCCTGATCTTTGACCGCCATCGTCGGCGCAAGCTGGAGCTGGCGTACCTGGAACGCTTGTCGGCACTTCCCGAATTGCTCGCGCCCTCCCCCGAAGAACAATTGCAGCTGATTGAAGCCCTGGTGGCGATTGACCGGGCCCTCGACGGCTTGCCCCTGGTCGTCAAGGCCACCTTCCTCTACAGCCAACTGGACGGCCTGACGTACGTCGAGATCGCCCGTCGGCTGGACTTGTCCGAGCGCACCGTCAGCCGCTACATGAAACAGGCCCTGCGCCAGTGCTGCCTGAGCGAGATGAGCTCATGAGTGCGCCGCGCCTGGACCCTCTCAGCGAGCAGGCCATCGACTGGATGGTCAAGCTGCGCGCCGGCCAGCCCGACGCCGGACTGCAAGAACGCTTCAATGCCTGGCTAGCCATGGACCCTGCCCACGCACAGGCCTGGGCCACGTTGCAGGAACGCCTCGGCGGCTCGTTCAATACCCTGCGCGCCCTTGATCGACGGGTTCCCGGCCAGGCCGCGCAAGCTCGACAGCTGCTCCTGCAACCCCAGGGCTCGCGCCGCGATGCGCTACGGCTGATCGCTGGCCTCGGCCTGCTCGGTGGCGGTCTGTGGCTGGGGGCGCGCAGTCCACTGGGCGACAACCTGTTCGCCGACCTGCACACCGGGCGTGGGCAGCGCCGGGACTTCAACCTGGCCGATGGCAGCCGCCTGAGCCTGAACGCCGAGAGCGCGGTCGACCTGCAGTTCGATGGGCAGCAACGACTGGTGATCCTGCGCCACGGCGAACTGCTGATCCAGGTGGCCGCCGATCCCCGGCGTCCGTTGCGCGTACGCACCGCCCAAGGCGAAGTGTGCGCGCTGGGCACGCGTTTCCTGGTGGCCCAGGAGCGTGATGCCAGCCGGGTCCTGGTGCTTGAGCATACAGTCCAGGCGAGCCTGTTCGACGGCAGCCAGGCGGTCCTGCAGGAAGGCCAGTCGGCTCTGCTCTACCGGCAACGAATAGTCCGTCTCGCCGGTGATCAACGCCATCGCGCCGACTGGTTGGACGGGCGCCTGAACGTGCTCGACGAACCTCTGGAACAGGTGGTGAATGCCCTGCGCCCCTACAGCCGTGGTTTTGTCCGGGTGGCCCCCGCGATTCGCGATCTGCGGGTGCAAGGGGTATTCCCCCTCAACGACCCGGACAAAACCCTGGCCGCCCTGGCGGAAACCCTACCGATCCGGGTCCAGCGCTACAGCCCCTGGCTGACCCTGATTCAAGCGAAATGACAGTCGCCAGGATTATTTTTTGAAAATCGATCTTATTTGTGTCTGGTTTTCATTTCTCATCCCACCTACATCCTGACACTTCCACACGATCAGGAGAACGCTGTGTTTAACCCGTGGCCCAATGCCCTTTCCTTCGCCGTTGCCCTGGCAACCCTGGCCAGCCCTGTCCTAGTGCAGGCGCAGAGCCTGTCCTTCAACCTCCCGGCCGGTCCGCTGGCCCGCACGCTGAATGCCATTGCCAGCCAGAGCGGGCAGATCATTTCCCTGGACCCTGGCCTGGTACGGGACAAGCTGGCACCCGCCGTGATCGGCCAGATGCCCACCGAGCAGGCCCTGCACACGGCCCTGGCCGGCAGCGGCCTGCAACTGCGCGTGACCGGGCAAGGCAACTACAGCGTCGAGCCGACCACGGACAGCCAGGACGCCCTGCAACTGGGGCTCACCAGCATTGTTGAACAAAGCACCGACGCCACCACCGAGGACTCGGGCTCCTACGCCGCCCGCGCGGTAACCATCGGCAAGGGCAGCCACAGCCTCAAGGAAATCCCCCAGTCGGTCAGCGTGCTGACCCGCAAGCAAATGGATGACCAGGGCCTCACCGACCTCAAGGATGCGGCCAACCAGACCACCGGCCTGGTGGGCGTCCAGGGCGTCGGCAAAGGTATGATCCTGACCTCCCGCGGGTTCCAGATCGATGACTGGCAATACGACGGTGTGCCAATCCCGCGCAATACCTACGCGCTCGGCAACTGGGCGACCCAGGACCTGATCTTCTTCGACCGCATGGAAGTGCTGCGCGGTGCGTCCGGCCTGCTCCAGGGCGCGGGCAGCCCCGGCGGTGCGATCAATCTGGTACGCAAGCGTGGCCAGAACGCTCCGACCGTGGCCCTCACGGCCAAGGCCGGGACCTGGGATCACTACGGCCTGCAACTGGACGCCGGTGGTCCGCTGAACAGCAGCGCCACCGTGCGCGGCCGGGTGGTGGCGGACGAGGACCAGAGCCAGTCGTTCATCGACTATGAATGGAGCAAGACCCATTCGTTGTACGCGGCACTGGACTTCGACCTGCAGGACGACACCACCCTGGGCCTGGCCGTGAGCAATTCCGACGCATCCGCCCGGCCCATGCTGCGGGGCCTGCCGCGCTACGCCAACGGCGATCCGGTGGACGTTCCGCGCTCGACCTACACCGGCTCCGGATGGAACCGCTCGCACATCGATGTCACCACGGTCTATGCCGACCTCGAGCACCGTTTCAACGACGACTGGAGCGCCAAGGTCGGCGCGGTACGCATGAGCGAAAACAACGACTCGACCCAACAGCGGGTGCAAAGCAGCGGGGATGGCCTCAACCTTGATGGCAGCGGTGTGCAATATGCCGACTGGGTCACCGACTTCGACTCCACCAAGGTCGGCCTGGACGCTAACCTGGTCGGCCGCTTCGAAGCCCTGTCGATGGCCCAGGAAATCATCGTCGGCGGCAACTACTCCAAGTTCACCTCCGATGACCGCATCGCCCGGACCTTCAACGACAGCAGCGACAGTATTTTTGCGATCAACCACCAGCGCCCCGCCATCAGCTACGAAAGCCTGCTCAACACCCCGGGAGGGCGTGGCACCAGCAGCAGCTACGACATTCGACAAAAAGGCCTGTACGGCACTTGGCGGGTCAAGCCGATCGAGCCCCTGACCCTGATCCTTGGCAGCCGGGTCAGTTGGTATGACTACCGCTACAGTGCCTCCAACGAGGCGGCCATCAGCCACGTCGTTACTGTCAATGAGCCCAGTAGCATGAGTGAAACCGGCGAAGTCACGCCCTTCCTCGGCGCCATCTACGCGCTCAACCCACAATGGTCGGTCTATACCAGCTACACCGACGTGTTCCAGCCGCAAAGCGAGCGCGACGCCAGCGGCTCGGTGCTCAAGCCGGTGATCGGCAGCAACTACGAAATCGGCCTCAAGGGGGAGTTGCTGGACGGACGGGTCAACACCTCGCTGGCGCTGTTCCGTTATGACCAGGAAAATCGCGCGGTAAATGACGTCGCGGCGGGCTATGCCTGCGATGGCTGGTACTGCTCGACGGCCTCGGGCAAGGTCCGCAGCCAGGGGTTGGACGCCGAGATCAGCGGCGAAGTGCTGGACGGCCTGCAACTGTTTGCCGGCTACACCTACAACACCACCAAGTACCTCGACGACCCGGTCAACGAAGGACGAGTCTTCAGCCAGTGGACGCCCAAGCATATGTTGCGGGTGTGGAGCGACTACCAGTTCAGCGGCGACTGGCGCCAGGTCAGCACCGGCCTGGGCTTCACCAGCCAAAGCCACACCCTGGGTTACGAGCGCACCTATGACGTCCCGGGCTACACCCTCTGGAACGCGCGCCTGGGCTATCAACTGAGCCCGGAAATCGGACTGGCGCTCAATGCCAACAACCTGTTCGACAAACACTACTACGCGGCGGGCTACAACCAGCTCGATGGCAACAACAACTTCGGCGACCCGCGCAACCTGATGTTCAGCGTCAAATACACGCCGACGTTCTGAACCCACAACCTGCGCCTCAGCGCCGGACATCAGAGGATGCCCGGCCTGCGTAAATGGTGGTAGGACAGAGTCTTCAATCGAGCATCATCGAATGCTCCCGACGTGACCTTTGACGGTCACAGCAGGCCATTTCTCATTGCATACTCATACAACTCTTTATCGTTACTGATTCCCAACTTTTGTTGTGCCGAAATTTTCTGATGACTGATCGTCTTGACACTGCGACTCAATATCACTGCGATCTCCGAAACGGTATGCCCGCCGACAAACAGCCTGAGCACTTCGGATTCTTTTTTCGACAACGCCTTTTGATCATATTCACCCCTGGAATTCATATGATCCAAGCGAAACTCGTGGAGCAACTTTTTGACTTCCGTGCCGATGTACCGCTCCCCGGACGCGACTCGTCGTATGGCATCCACCACATCGTCCTGGCGCCCACTCTTCAATAGAATGCCGTCGGTGCCTGCCGCGAGAATATTCTCCAGGATCGAGGGGTTGGTCATCATGGTCAGGATGATCAACTTGACGTCTGGATAACGCCGCTTGACGAAGGAGACCAACGTCAGTCCATCACCATGGGCCCCGCCGGGCATGTAAAAGTCGCTGATCAGAATGTCCGGCTGCACTTTATCCATCAGCGCGACCAATTCGGTCGAGTCGCCAGCCTCGCCACACACCTCGATGCCCGGTTCGTGCTCAAGGGACATCCGTACACCCAGCAAGACAATCGGATGGTCGTCAGCCAGAATCACTTTCAGGTTCATGAAGATGCCTCAAGAATTGGACTCAAATACTGCGCCAGCTGCTGCACATATTCATCCAGGCGATTGAGTCGACCCAGTTGGGCCTGGTTCTCAATTTCCGAGCACAGGTGCGCGGCGTCCAACTCGCCAATAGTCACCAACGCACCCTTCAAGCGATGGGCATGTTGAGTGACAACGGTTGTGTCTCCTTCTGCCAGCGCTGCCAACATGGCTGACCAATCTTTCTGCGTGGTTGAAATAAACAGGTCGCGCATAGCGGGCTTAATTCCATTCAACGTCAATACGATATTCGATTCAGGTGGAGTGTCCGCGGCCGCTTCGACCAGCACTCCCACGGCAACCAGTGCAGCCCGCAAGCTGGCCAGGGAAACCGGTTTGGCAAGATGGGCATCCATACCGGCGTCTCGACAACGCTCACCCTCTTGCGCATGAGCATTGGCGGTCACCCCCACGATAGGGGTAGTGAGCCCTGCTTCGCGCAGTTGCCGGACCAACTGATAACCGTCCAGGTTAGGCATGTTGACGTCGGTCAGCAGCACATCGAAGGTCAGTCCGCGCTGCCAGAGTTGCAGCGCCTCCCTGCCGTCGGATGCCAGGGTGACCCGACAGCCTAGTTGCTCCAGTTGCTCGGTCAGTACTATTTGATTGATTGGGTGGTCTTCTACCGCAAAGACATGCAACTGTTTTTGCCCGCCAGGCAGATGATCGATGGGCTGGACGCTGGCCGCACTCTCGCTGGGGGATTCACCGCTGGCAAGCAGCAGGGCCTTTAACAACCCTTGCTGGCAGATGCTGCTGACATGCCAACCGTCGTCCTGCCATTGCGGGGTTGGCAAGCCATCGCGATCAAGCCAGATAACACCTGCGTAACGTTCGTCTGGCTTGACCTCGCAGGATTGAGGCCAGCCCACCACCAGGTATTCATCGTCTCGGACCGGTGTCGGGTTTGCCGCGATCAACTGCACATGCCCTCCGGCATGCTCAATCAACGCGAGAATGCTTTCGCGCTGATCATTCGCCTCCGCCAGGACGTGATAGCTCGCCAACTCACTCAAGCGTATCGAGGGTGCGGGACCGGCGATAGGCAGTGTCAGCAACACGGAAAAACTACTGCCCAGGCCGACCTCGCTGACCAGCTCGATTTCGCCCCCCATCAACCGGACCAGTTGCCGGCAGATCGACAGCCCCAGCCCGGTTCCACCGAACCGTCGCGCCGTGGTGTTTTCAGCCTGGATAAAGGGTTCGAACAGGTGCTCCTGGGAGTCCCTGGCAATGCCAATGCCTGAGTCGGTCACCTGCAAGCGCATTGCCAATTGCCCCTCTTGTGCAGGAGCCGGGGTCAACCGCACGACAATTTTTCCACTGTCGGTGAACTTCACCGCGTTGCTCAGCAGATTGCTCAGCACCTGTTGCAAGCGATTGCTATCACCTATTACCAAGGGCACATCAGGTGGCAAGCAGCAGTAGAGCTGCACGTGCTTTTTCTCCGCCAGGCTGCTGAAGCTCCTGACAATCCCTTCGATCAACTCCACCAGATTAAACGCAGCGGGGACCAGCGCCAGTTGGTTGGCTTCGATCTTCGAGTAATCGAGGATGTCATTGATGATCTGCAACAGGTTACTGGAGGACAGCTCAATATTTTTCAGATGATCGCGCTGTTGAGGCGCAAGCGCGGTCTTGCCCAGCAACTCCAGCGACCCCAACACCCCATACAAGGGTGTACGAATCTCATGACTCATCATTGCCAGGAAAATCGATTTGGCCTGGTTTGCCTCGTCGGCAGCGGCTTTGGCCCCTGACAGCATCAGCTCGGCGTTCTTACGCTCACTGTCGTCGACAAAAGAGCAGAACACTGCCGGCTGGTCGTGATAATTGACCTCCACCAGCGCCGCAAGAACATGCACTAACTTGCCACTAGCCTGCTCATGCGCATCCACTTCGACTTTGCAGGTGCCGGAGCTTTCCACACTCGACACCTGCAAAAAGTAGTCTTGCAGTTTGCGCTCTGGCTCGACGCTATTAATCGCCAAGGTCAACAATGCACGGGACTGTTCATTCTGGATTAACACCTGCCCGTCCGCGCGCCGGATCAAACACAAGCCAACGGGTGAAAAATCCATCAACACCTGAATCAACTCACGGCTTTCGGACATCTTCATCACATTTTTCTGCGCAGGGAACAGCAAATATTTCTTAAACCCCAACGCGCCCAAAAAGATAAAAAACCAGCCGATGAAAAGTCCTAGAACAGACATGACAACCGGAGCGATGTTGTCAAAAAAAACTACGCTCAAGGGGATGCTGTAGACCACCCGCCAACTCGACATGGGGGCCACGACATAAATCTGCAGCCACTTGCCGTCAATTACGTAGTCCAGATTGGTTATCCCGCTCATCGACAGGGCCTTGGCCTTTATCCTGTCCAGGTTCCCCAGCTCCGGGTCAGCCACCACTAACTGTCTGTCGGGATTAAATAGGGCCAGGCTCATGCTGTATTTCTGCAACCATTGCCGATCAACCAGTTCCGCGACGGGTACCTCGCCCACCAGAAAAGACTGCAGCTTGCCGTCCTGGCTATAGTTCGGCGTGTAGCAGCCAATCACCGATGTTTCAGACAAGGCGCTCGAGTACGGCGCTGTCCATACCGCCTCCCGCGCTTTGTCGGTTGCACGGTTGTAGTTGCTCAAAATCGGGGCTCGAACCCTGGAAATATAGTTAGCCAAGGCGTCAGGATCACGACTGACTTCATCCTTCCAGTCTCTCATTGCACTCGGCACGCTAAACAGCAGATCTTCATCTGCAGCCACCAGAAAACGATGCCGACGCTTGTAAGCGTCATGCCAGGCCGTACCCTCGATATAGGACACGTATTTGGCCTGGGTAATGAAGTTTGCTTCACCCTCCTCCGTAGCGGCCGGTCTACCCCGAAGAAACAGGCCATGCCCGAACCCGGCCACACCATCAATCTCGGTCACCGACTGAGGGAGCAGGCGAATCATGTCAGCGGCTACACCGCCGTGGTTCACCGTGCCGGCACTGATTGCCGAATGGATTATTTTCGAGGTGCCTCGGACGAACAAGGACTCCAACTCCGTACGCAAGAACAGCGCCCGAGTATGTTCACGACTCCAACTGTCATAACGACTGATGGCGGTGACAAAAACACTGTAAAGATGAAAGCAGAAAAATACACATAACAACAAAACGCCTAGGGCGGTCGCACAATCAAGCAATCGCTTCGACAACTGAAATTGCCTTTTTTCCACTGGGCTACCTATCCTTAGTACGCCTGAGAACACCCCGGCTGTTGACTATGTATAGCAACTTTCGGACCTTCAAGGCGGTCCTTGTTCAGCAATACTCCTTCAAGAACCTGCCTCAACCCCTGCAACGAAACAGGTTTTCCCAGATGCGCGTCCATGCCTGCGAGCCGGCATCGCTCCTCATCTTCAGCCAGCGCATTGGCGGTTATCCCGATAATCGGCACGGTGATCCCCTGTTGCCGTAGCTGCCGGACCAACTGATAGCCATCCAGCCGCGGCATGTTCACGTCAGTCAACATCACGTCGTAAGTCTCACCACGAAGCCAACGTTGCAGAGCTTCAGCGCCATCACTGGCCATGGTCACAATGCAACCCAACTGCTCAAGTTGCTCGGCCAACAGCAGTTGATTGACTGGGTGATCTTCAACGGCGAGAACCCGCAAATTATTGAACCCCGGTATGGGCACATGCACCTGATTCGAGACCATCGGAGGGGCACCACCCAACATGTGCAGGGCCTGCAGAAGTCCTTGCTGGCTCACATAGCTGACGTGCCAGCCATTTTCTCGCCACTGGGGTGTCGGCAACCCTTCAAGATCCAGCCAGACAACCCCGGCAAATCCATCAACCTCAGTGTCGGCAAGACCGTAGGTCCCCACCACCAGGAGCGTGCCTGGCGCGGGATGCAACGACGGCGACCAGGCTTCAACCTGCGCTCCCGCGTGGCTGATCAACGCGCTTAACGCATCGTACTGATCACAGGTATCCACCAGGATCTGAACCTTGGGCCGGCCGTTGAGACAGATCGACAACGCTGGCTGGGCAATGGGCAACTCCAGGGACAAGGTGAAGCTGCTCCCCAGGCCCAACTCACTGACCAGATCGATTTGCCCGCCCATCAACTGCGCCAGCTTACTGCAGACCGACAGGCCCAGGCCGGTGCCGCCAAACCGGCGGGAAATAGAGGTGTCTGCCTGTATAAAAGGCTCGAACAACATGTCTTGTTGGGCCTTGGCGATTCCGATACCCGAGTCCGCGACCTGCAGCTTGATCGCGTAATGACCGGGACGGCTTTCATGCCCATAGAGGCGAACGACAATCTTCCCGCAGTCCGTGAACTTCACGGCATTGCTGAGCAGGTTGCTGAGAACCTGCTGCAACCTATTGCGATCCCCAACCAGCAGTGGCAGGTCGGGTGGCAAGTAGCACTGCAGCTGTACGCGTTTCTTCAAGGCCAAGGGGACAAAACCTCGAACTACCGCCTCGACAAACTCAACCACGTTGAAGGGCCCGCACTCCAGCACCATCTGATTGGCTTCGACCTTCGAGAAATCCAGGATGTCGTTGATGATTTGCAGCAGGTTGCCGGAAGAAAAACCGATAACGTCCAGGTAATCGCGCTGCTGCGATTGCAGTTCGGTACGCCCGAGCAATTCCAGGGTGCCAAGCACGCCATACAGCGGGGTGCGAATCTCGTGACTCATCATCGCCAGGAAGGTTGATTTGGCTGCATTGGCGACATCAGACGCTTGCTTGGCCGCCGCCAACATCAACTCGGTATTGCGTCGAGCACTGTCGTCAACGAACGAACAGAACAGCACCGGTTGCTCGTGATAGTGCAAGGCAGCCAAGGAAAACTGGATGTGCCGAGGGCTTTGATCGGTCACTGAAAACGCAGTCACTCCCGACCTGAAAGGCTCCAGGGGGTCATTGACCGGGACGCTCAAGAAGTACGCTTGCAGGCTTTGTCGCTGGCCGTCCACCTCGACTTGCAGTTCCAGCAATCTTTTGGCCTTTTCGCTTTGCAGCAGAAGCTCACCGCTCTCCCGGTTCAGCACGCAGATACCGACGGGGGCCAAAGCCAACATCGTCCGGTTGAATGCCTCGCGCTCCAGCAACTGGGTCGCCTGCTCCTGCGCCGGTAGAAACACGGCTTTTTTGACATATTTGAGCAACAGAACAGCAGAAACGAGGGCGACGACAAATAATAATGCCCCCCAGACAAAGCTGTACTTCACTTGAGCAACGACATCCAGGTAGTCCGCGTAGTAGACGATCCAGCGCTGCCCCCTACCTAACTCTTTTTTCAGGAAGATCTTGAACACCGGGGCGCCAGCAGTGGAAAAGCCGTCGCTAGCGTTTTTAAGCACATTGAGGAAGTTCGCGTCCAGTTGCCCCTTGCCCTCGAGCTTTGACCCGCTCTCCTCCACCGGCAGGCCATTTTCGTCGAGCACCAGGAACTTGATCGACAGATGCGCAGCAGCGTCCAATTCCTGTTTGATGGACTCACGAACCTGACTGTATGGCACTTCCACACCAAGCCACGCCCCCGGAATTGCCCGGGACGAAATTGGCTCGAATATATAAGACTTTCTATTACTGCCACTGCCCAACCTGAATATTCTAATTGCGCCGACATTACTCTCTGGCTCGAAGCTGTGCAGCTTCGCAGCAATCAAACTCAAATGATCGGGCGTGTCTGCCTGCGCTTTAAAGATATAGCGAACTTGGGCGCTAAGCCGATTGACATAGATCAAGTTAATACCGGACTGCCGAAGCTCCTCCTGGCGTTGTCCGGAAAGATAAAGCACCCCCTCGCCTCTCCCAGCAAGGGTTCCCGTACCAAGATAGAAGGTTTTTTTATCCAGGGTATTATTCTGGCTATTGGCCTCTGGAAAAATATCAATGGACTTTATCAAGCCTGACAACAACAGCTCAGAGGACTCGAAAAAGTCCCGACCTTGGGTATAGCCGTTATTGAAAACTTTCCGATAGTCGGATATTTCAGCCGTTACCGAAGCATAGCCATACATGGCGATGCAGCCCATAACACCCATGACAAAGGCACCGGCCAAACAGTTGATCAACCGCAACGCAAACCCAGGGTGGAGGATCGAGTCTATTTGCAGCAGGTTTAAAATACGATTCTTGATCATTCAAAAATGGTATCTATCACCCGCCCGCTAAAACATAGGAAGATTCTTAATCAGCCCCTCACCGACGACCAATGTCATTAGTTACTCGTCAACTTTTCGACCTGCACAAGAGCCCTTCAACTTGCGCCTCGGCCACCGGCTTGCCCAACAGGAAACCCTGCACCGTATGGCAGCCAAGACGCTGCAACAGGGCCAGGTCCAGTGGGTCTTCCACGCCTTCGGCGATGATTTTTATGCCCAGGCGCTGGGCCAGGGAAATACTACTTTCGAGTGCCGCCTGGGCCGACAGGTTTTTATGGGCGCCTTGCACAAAGACACGGTCGAGTTTTATTTCATCGAAGGGCACTGACATCAAGTTCAGCAACGACGAGTACCCAGTGCCATAGTCGTCAATGGATAATTTGAAGCCTTTGAGCTTCAGCCGGGCAGCACCGGCAAGGTAATCACTGAAGCGATCGGTAATCGTGGTCTCGGTCAGCTCCAGCATGAGTGCCGCCGGGTCGCCGCCGCAGCCTCTAACCAACTCCAGCAAGCGCTCGGGCAGCGATTCCTCTACCAGCAGAGAGACCGGGATATTAAAAGAGATGGTCAGATCCGGATCAGTTTTGCGCCAGACTTTTAGCGCTTTCAGCGCACTTTCCAGGAGCATCGAATTAAGGTGATTGACCCAGCTTGATTTAACGATGGTATCGATGAACACCGCGGGCGCAAGCATGCCCCGCACCGGATGATCCCAGCGCGCAAGCACTTCCAGCCCCACCACCCGCCCGGTCTGGGTGTCATATTGGGGTTGGTACCAGGGTATGAATTGCTTGCGGATCAACCCCTCCAGGATCGAGGCCGAATTGTCGTTGAGTTGCACACTGGATAACGCCTCGACCTGTGCACCGGCGCACCCCAGGCCAAAGCCCTGGATCACCGAAACAAACTCAGCCAGGACAAAGGGCTTGGATAATGTCCGGAAATTATCAAAGCCCAGTGACAACGCCAGGCGCTCAACCAGTTGCATCAGAGAAACAGGCTGGGAAGACAGCACGATCAGGTTGGGTTTGCAGGCCAGATCCCCCAGGCGCTTGATAAATACAATGCCATCCATGGCAGGCATCGCCAGATCACAAATGACCAGGTCATAGGCTTTCGACTGAAGCATCTCCAGGGCCAGGGCCCCATCCGACGTACTGTCGACGTTCACCCCCAGATCGGAACGCAGTTGCTGGGCGACATACTCGCGTTGAAAATCATGGTCTTCGACCAATAGCACGGTAAATGAATCAGCCGCACGGCCAAGGCTCATTATTATGTGATGGCTCATCTAGCTCCCCCTTGCATTACACCGATATAGATCGTCCATAGGCGGTTTTATTCGTCTAAAAACGGCGAGCCTATACCTGGGGTTTCTCAGTGAAAATGAGACGATTCGCAATATTGATCAATCGATTCCGCACTTACAAAACCAGGCAGCATCGACACCTTTGAGAAAGTTCGATGGAAGCCAAGACCCACGTGTTCAAGAGCCTTCAATGCGGGGACTGGAGCGGCAATGGCTACGATTGGAGCGCCATCGCCCAGATGCTGATAAAGAAGCGCCTGCCAGGCGTGCAGGGCCTGCTGTCGTTTACCCCCGACAACCGTATGTTTGCCGCATACGGCCCGCATTGGGCGCTTGAACGCCTGGGCGAGGCGATGAGCGCAGTCTTTCATGACGACGCTGCGCTTGAAGACCTGCTGTCACGCGCCGACTGCCTGATGCCCGGAGTGGTCGCACGACTGTGTTTCTGGGGGACCTGCGTGCGCCAGGCAATTGCTCGCATTTTCAAGTAAGCGCCAGGCATTCAGACAAGGATCCGGTGCTTGTGTTGGCGCAGTCTACGCAGGCAGCTGCCGACCTGGCTTGTACCTGTGCGGGTGATGAAATTGCTCATTGACGCAGGACCACCCGCCGCTTATTGATAGGCCCCGCCGATCACTACAATAAAAGGACGACTCATTGACCAGCCTCAGACAGCGTGCCGCCCAGGGCCTGAAGGTGGGCGACAGCTTCACCCTCAGCCGCCACTTCAGCGAGGCCGACATCCAGGACTTCGCGAAAATTTCCCGTGACTACAACCCGGTGCATTGTGATGCCCGCTTCGCCGAGGCGCGGGGCTTTCGGGCGCCGGTGTCCCACGGCCTGCTGACGGCCAGCCTGCTCACCGAAATCGGTGGACAGATTGGCTGGTTGGCGGCTGGCATGACATTCGAATTCAAGAAGCCGGTGTATGCCGGCGACCGCATCACCTGCCACTGGGTCATCACTGAAATCACCGACAACGCCCGGGCCAAGGCGGTAGTAACCATGACCAACGAAGACGCCGTTGTGGTGTTGCAGGCCCATACCAGCGGCATCGTACCGAGGGCAGAAGAACGGCAAATCCTCAGCCGAATGCTGGCCGAAGGCGACCCCAGCAACGGCGCCCGTGAAGCCTGCGCCCTGGCGACGCCTGCTATGCTGCTCTGACACCGCGACGCCGAGATCCCCTGCTGCTGGGGTCCGTCAACGATTTTCACGGGAGCGCACAGATGAACCGTCTCACTGCGAAAGACTTTGCCCCTGAACTGCTGGAACTCTACGACTACTACGCCCATGGGCGAATCAACCGCCGCCAGTTCCTCGATCGAGCGGCGTTGTTCACCTTCGCCGGCATGAACGCCAGTGCCCTGCTCGCCGCCCTGAGCCCCAACTATGCGCTGGCCGAACAGGTGGCCTTTACCGACCCGCAGATTCTCGCCGAGTACGTCACTTACCCCTCGCCCAAGGGCCATGGCGAAGTTCGCGGCTACCTGGTGCGCCCGGCCAAGGCCAGCGGCAAGCTGCCAAGCGTGGTGGTGGTGCATGAGAATCGCGGGCTCAACCCCTATATCGAGGATGTCGCACGGCGCCTGGGCAAGGCCGGCTTCCTCGCCCTGGCACCCGACGGCCTGAGTTCGGTGGGCGGTTATCCGGGCAACGATGACAAGGGTCGCGAGTTGCAGGCGAAGGTCGACCCGGCCAAGCTGATGAACGATTTTTTCGCCGCTATCGAGTGGCTGATGAAACACGACGCCAGCAACGGCAAAGTCGGGATGACCGGCTTCTGTTATGGCGGTGGGGTGTCCAATGCCGCCGCGGTGGCCTACCCGGAACTGGCCGCGGCCGTGCCCTTTTATGGCCGCCAGCCGGACGCCAAGGATGTACCACGGATCAAGGCGCCGCTGCTGTTGCACTACGGCGAGCTGGACAAGGCAATCAACGAAGGCTGGCCAGCCTATGAGCAGGCCCTGAAGGCCAATGGCAAGACCTATGAAGCCTACATCTACCCCGGCGCCAACCACGGCTTCCACAACGACTCGACCCCGCGCTACGACCAGCAAGCCGCTGAACTGGCCTGGAGCAGAACCCTGGCCTGGTTCAATCGATACCTGGTCTAGAAGCTGCCCTGACAAAGGACCAAGTTGTTCGCAGATTTTGCATGTACCCACTCAACCTGTGGGAGCGAGCCCTGCTCGCGAAAAGCCTGAGGGCGCT
>NZ_CATKPN010000043.1:0-66485 GCF_949767245.1 Pseudomonas sp. IT-P176 | reverse complement strand
AACATCATTGACGTGTTCACCTGCCAAGGTGTGCCCTACATCAACAGGAGAGTGGTCCGGGGCATGCATCTGAGCCTGTTGCTGACAAGCCTGCTGCTGGCCGCCTGCGATACCAGCAGCGCCCCAACTCATCCGAATCAGGATACTTCCGTAAACCCGCTGACCGAGATCAAAGCGAAGCTGGCTTTTACCTGTGTACATGAGCAGATCCCTGTGCCGTCCGCCGAGACCGATGAGATATTCCAATATGCTCGCTGGCTACAGAAAAACAACCTGCTCAAGCAGGATCAGGTAGTCGATCTGGAGATCGCGCGGCTGTACCGCATTGCGGCCGAAAATGGCCATTACAAGGCCAATATCAATCTGCAAAATGGCGCGATGCGCGGCCATTTCATGCTTGGGGGCGCGGACCGCCTGCGCCTGAGCCAGCAACTGATCGATGCGAACGTAGCGACAGGGTACTACTTTATCGGTCTCTTCCTGAAAAGCGGTTCGGCTGGGCTGAAGCAGGACACGGCCATGTCGTTGCGATATTTGCGCAAGGCGGCTGATCAGGGCAGTGCTCAAGCCCAGTACGATGTGGGGGACAAGCTGGCACCTAGCGACATTGCGCCGGACGTAGCCCGGCAGATGCGCCGTTGTGCTGCCGAGCAGGGACAGGGCAGGGCCGCCGTAATACTGTCGATTTATCTTAAAGATGAGAAAAATTATAAAGAAGCTCTCGAAGTTTTGCAGATGGGTGTAGCGGCGGGTGATGAGAGCGCTGCTGGCCGCTTGGAAGGCGCCTTTCGCGGGCCCCCATCATCCGATGAGTTGCATTACCTCGGTCAACAGGAAGACCTTGAACGAGCTGAGCGTTATGAAAAAATCTGGCAAATTCTCGCAAACTACTCTTACGCTTACCCGAAGGTCCCCGAGATCAACGAAATCCTCCCCTTGCCACCGGCAAAGCTACCGGCCTGGGACGGCAAGTTGCAATGGCTGGAAACCCGCCTGGCCAATGTCCCACCGAAAAAGCCCAGCGAGGTGCTGATTCGGCAGTTGGCCAAGGCCAAGCTCCTTGAGCCGGCGACCGGCAGGGTCATGCTCGGTTCCCCCGCGTTCATCAAGATCGGTTTTCCCGCACCAACCTGCTCCAGCGGCCAGGCGTGTCCGCAGACCGGCTACTGGCAGGCGGTGCGCCTGAGTCGCCAGGCAGACTTGGAACTGAAAGATGGCGCCATCCGCCGCTTCGAAGAGAACGAGATCATGCCGACCCTGAGGGTTCAGAGTCACCAGCCGCGCTTTTTGCTTGCCGACAGAATCACGGTCAATGAGGAAAACATCGAATGGCAGTTGTTGGGGTAAGGCATGAGAGATTTCATTGAGGTGTTCACCTTCCAAGGTGTGCCCAATATCAACAGGAGAGTGGTCCGGGGCATGCACCTGAGCCTGTTGCTGACAAGCCTGTTCCTGGCCGCCTGCGATACCGGCAGCGCCCCAACTCATCCGAATCAGGATACTTCCGTAAACCCGCTGACCGAGATCAAAGCGAAGCTGGCCTTTACCTGTGTACATGAGCAGATCCCAACGCCGTCCGACGAGACCGATGAGCTATTTCAGTACGCCCGCTGGTTGCAAAAAAACAACCTGCTCAAGCAAGACAAAAGTGTCGACGCCGAGATCGAGCGACTGTATCGAATTGCTGCCGAGAACGGTCATTACAAGGCCAACATTAACCTGCAAAACGGCACTATGCGCGGCCACTTCATGCTCCGTGGTGCGGATCACCTGCGCCTGAGCCGAGAGTGCTGCTAGTCGCTTGGGAAAAGCATTTCGAGCGCCTCTCCTCACCAATAAGGCGCCTGCGGGCGATGGTCGTTAACGATATCGCGTGCATCCAGGGTGCGCGCGGTGTTCTCCAGGCCATCGCGAGCAGGCTCGCTCCTACAAGTCCTGTGTACACCATCCCAGACCAACACCAACCTCGGGTACGCCGCAAACCCTGGGGGAGTTCAAGCCGGCTCCCACAGGTTTCTTGACTGGCATCGTGAACACGCTCGTGACTTCACGCCGCAAAGGTATAACGATCCTTGCCACTGTGTTTGGCCAGGTACAGTGCTTCGTCGGCTTTTCTCAGTGCCTGGTTCAACGAGTCGCTGTCGGTCACTCGGGTCAGGCCGATGCTGACGGTCACCGGGTATTCGCTCGGGTCTTCGCGCACTTCCCGGCACAGGCGTGCGGCGAGGTGCTCGACGTCGTCGTGGCTGACCTCGGACAGGTAGACCGCAAATTCCTCGCCCCCCAGGCGCGCATATTCGTAATCGGCCATGACCGCCTTGATGGCGGCTGCGATGCGCTTGAGCACCAGATCGCCAATGTCGTGGCCGTAGGTATCGTTGACCTTCTTGAAATTGTCGATATCGATCATCGCCAGGTAATGGGCACGCTTGCGCGGGCGCGCTTGCAGCTGCTTGGTGGCGGTGGTCATGAACGAGCGGCGATTGGGGATTTCGGTCAGCGTGTCGAGGTAGGCCTGGTCCAGCAGCAGCTTCGTCATGATGTAGGCATAGAGCCTGGCCTGGCGCAGTTTGATAAAACTGTAGAGGGTCAGCGCGCTGAGGAACACCGAGTAGCAGGCCGCCATCGCACCCTTGAGGCCCAGCAGTTCTATATCGGTGCCGTAGAAGGGGTTGAGCACCAGCCAGATGATTATCAGTGAACAGTAGAACGAGCCGCGGCTCAGTGGCAGTACCGAAGCGCTGTAGAGGATGCTGGAGGCGCCCAGCATCAGCCAGGCTGGCTGCAAGCTCACGGGCAAACCGTGGGTGACCATGCGCACGCCCAGGGTCATGACCAGCACGAACAATACATTGAGTCGGTGAAAGTGCCGGGCCTTGTGAGTGAACCCCAGAATGATCGCGATGATCGAGAGTGCCCCCAGGAACACTGGCGAGAGGTAGGTAAAACGCTGCCCACCCAGGAAGCTGACGATCAGGTCGAAGACCAGCCAGATCACGATGCTGGCGATGTAGATCAACAGGCAGAAACGCCGTTGCCGCTCGAAGTGATACTGCGCAAATTCCCGTTGCAAGACTGCCGGGGCAGCTTTTTTCAGCACTTCATCTTCAATGGTCTTGAACATCACTTGCCTTGTTTTCCCTGGAATACCCGGACGCACACGGATGTCGGCTGAAGCTTGAATAAAAGCAGGCCAACGCGGTGTTGTCCAATAGCCCACCGGGTTGGTGGTGCCGCGTTGATCGCACCGGGTGAACAAATACGTTGGGATTTTTCCGGCGGGCTGTGGCACACTTTTGGCCATGCGTTCCGCTATTGCATATTTAATTCCGCTATAGCGGAAAAGTAAATTGTTTCTCAAGCAGGAGATCCACCATGAGCATCACTCGTTATGGCACCGGCAGTACCGCCGGCGGCGGTCAGCCGCGTCCTTTCGCCCGCGCCGTGGAAGCCGACGGCTGGCTGCATGTGTCCGGACAGGTGCCGGCGGTGGATGGTGAAATCATTGTTGGCGGGATTGTCGAGCAGACTCACCAGACCCTGCGCAACCTGGTGGCGATTCTCGAAGAAGCCGGGTATGGCCTCGAGGACGTGGTGCGCACTGGCGTCTGGCTGGCGGACCCGCGGGATTTCTGGAGCTTCAACAAGGTCTTCTCCGAGTACTTCAGCCCGGAACACGCGCCGGCCCGGGCCTGTGTGCAAGCGAACATGATGGTCGACTGCAAGGTCGAGATCGATTGCGTCGCGTACAAGAAAAAAGCCTGAAGCCCGGGGAGGCGGCAACCATGAGTGACGACACTATCAAGCGTCGGGCCCGCGGGTTGGACCGGGCGTTCGATATTCTCGACTTCCTCAAGGAAATCGGCGAGCCGCTGCGTCCCAACGATATCGCCAACGGCATCGGCAGCCCGAAGTCCACGGTCTATGAGCTGGTGGCGGCCCTGCTGGAACGGCGGATCCTGCAGCCGGTGGGCAAGGACGGGCATGTGTACCTGGGCCGCCAGCTGTACTTCCTGGGGCAGGCGCACTTGCGTCATTTCGACCTCACCCGCGAGGCCAGGCAGGCCCTGCAGGAGATTGTCAGCCAGACCGGCGAAACCGCGCAGATGTGCCTGCTCAATGGGCGCAAATACACGGTGGCGCTGATGCAGGAAGGCCAGCGGCATTTTCGTATTTCCTCGGATATCGGCGAGAACGCGCCGATCCCCTGGACCGCGTCCGGGCGCCTGTTGCTGGCGCACCTGAGCGACCAGCAGATTGTCGAGCTGATTGCCGCCGAGGACTTCATCCTGCCTGACGGCCAGCCATTGCCGTTGGCGCTTTTCCTGGCGCAGATTCGCCAGGCCGGGGTCGATGGGTTCTTCTCTTTCGACAGCGTGGCCGACACCTTCACCCATTGTTTTGCCGCCCCGGTAAAAGACCCGGATGGGGTGGCCATTGCCACCTTGTGCATCGTCGCCCCAAGGGCCGACGCCATTAACAACTACGACGCCTACCGTCGGGTGCTGATCGACAGCGCCAACCGCATGGCCCGGCGCCTCAACGAATAACCCTGGCCGCTGCCGGCCGTGCAAGGAGTGAAAGCATGTCTTCTACGTTGAATATCGCTGCCGTGGAAAAAGGCGCTGCGCCGGTGGGTGCGCACCTGGTGCGCGACGTCAGCCTGCCGGCGCTGGTGCTGCACCGCGCAGCGCTTGAGCACAACATCACCTGGATGCAGCAGTTCGTTGCTGCCAGCGGCGCGCAACTGGCGCCCCACGGCAAGACCAGCATGACCCCGGCCCTGTTCCGTCGCCAACTGGCGGCCGGTGCCTGGGGCATTACCCTGGCCACCGCCGTGCAGACCCGAGCCGCCTACGCCCACGGCGTGCGTCGGGTGTTGATGGCCAACCAGTTGGTCGGCGCACCGAACATGGCGCTGATTGCCGAGCTATTGGCCGACCCGGACTTTGATTTCCACTGCATGGTCGACCACCCGGACAACGTCGCCGACCTCGGCGGTTTTTTTGCCGCACGTGGCCAGCGCTTGAACGTAATGATCGAGTACGGCGTGGTCGGCGGCCGTTGTGGTTGCCGCAGCGAAGCCGAAGTGCTGGCGCTGGCGGCGGCAATCGAGGCCCACCCGGGCCTGGCCTTGACCGGCATTGAAGGTTACGAAGGGGTGATCCACGGTGAGCAGGCGGTCAGTGGCATTCGTCAGTTCGCCGCCTCCCTGGTGCGCCTGGCCGTGCAGTTGCAAGACAGCGGGGCGTTCGCCATCGAGCGACCGATCGTCACGGCATCGGGGTCGGCCTGGTACGACCTGATCGCCGAATCCTTCGCGGCGCAGAACGCGGCGGGGCGTTTCCTCAGTGTGTTGCGCCCAGGCAGTTATGTGGCTCACGACCATGGCATCTACAATGAGGCGCAATGCTGCGTGCTGGATCGCCGTAGCGACCTGCACGAAGGTCTGCGCCCGGCACTGGAAGTCTGGGCCCATGTGCAGTCGTTACCGGAACCGGGCTTCGCGGTGATTGCCCTGGGCAAGCGCGACGTGGCCTATGACGCCGGCTTGCCGGTGCCGTTGCGCCGCTACCCAGCCGGTGTGGTACCGGCGGTGGGTGATGACGTGGCGGCGTGCAAGGTCACGGCGGTGATGGACCAGCACGCCTTCATGACGGTGGCCCCGGGCATTGAATTGCGGGTCGGCGACATCATTTCGTTCGGCACTTCGCACCCGTGCCTGACGTTCGATAAATGGCGCACTGGGTTGTTGGTGGATGAGCAGTTGCGGGTGATTGAAAGCATGCAAACCTGTTTCTAGACCCGCAAACGAGTTGCTGCCTTCGCGGGCAAGCCCACACCAAAAGCTCAGGATTCCCCAGGATAATGAAAACCTTCAGCGGCCCCAATCCACCACGCATCGCCCTGATCGGCGAGTGCATGATCGAGTTGCAACAGCGCGCCGACGGCAGCCTGCAGCAGAGCTTCGGCGGTGACACCTTGAACACCGCGGTCTACCTGTCGCGCGAACTGGGCGAGCGGGCCCGGGTCGATTACGTCACGGCGCTGGGCGATGACAGCTTCAGCGACGCCATGTGCCAGAGTTGGGTGGACGAGGGCATTGGCCTGGGCATGGTCCAGCGCCTGCCGGGGCGCTTGCCGGGTTTGTATTGCATCCAGACCGACGCGGCGGGGGAGCGCCGATTCCTCTATTGGCGCAATGAAGCGGCGGTGCGCGACTGCTTCACCACCGCGGCAGCGACGCCGATCCTGGCCGCGTTGCCCGACTATGATGTGCTGTATTTCAGTGGCATCACCCTGGCCGTGCTGGGTGAGGAGGGGCGCAAGAAGCTCATCGAAACCCTGGTCGAGGCGCGTCAGCGCGCAGCGCAGATCGTCTTCGACAACAACTACCGTCCACGCCTGTGGAGCAGTGTCGAACAGGCGCGGACGGCGTATCGCGAGGTGCTGCCCTATGTCGACCTGGCGCTGCTGACCCTGGACGACGAGCAGGCGCTGTTCCACTTTTCCGGGGCTGAGGCGGTGTTTGCCGCGTACCAACAGATCGGTACGCCGCAGGTGGTGCTCAAGCGGGGCGCCGAGTCGTGCCTGATTCGCTGTAACGGCGAGCATTTCGAAGTGGCAGCGCAACGCGTCGACCAGGTGCTGGACACCACGGCCGCCGGTGATTCATTCAGTGCGGCGTACCTGGCCAGCCGGCTGGGTGGCGGCACTCCGGCGCAGGCGGCAGAGGCCGGTCACCGCTTGGCCAGTCGAGTGATCCAGGTCCCGGGGGCGTTGATTCCCAGGGTCTGAAGCCGGGCTCAGTCGCGGTAGAACACCTGCACCAGGTGATAGCCGAACTTGCTCTTGATCGGCCCGTGGACCACGCGCAATGGCTTCTTGAAAATCACCGCATCGATGGCGCCGACCATTTGCCCGGGCCGTACTTCGCCGAGGTCGCCGCCGCGCTTGCCGGACGGGCAGGTGGAGTATTTCTTGGCCAGCACATCGAACGCCTCGCCCTTGGCGATACGTTGCTTGAGCTGTTCGGCCTCATCGGCGGTTTTCACCAGAATATGGCGGGCTTGAGCTTTCATTCGGACAGTTACCCTGGAACGGTGGTGGCGGCGGGGCGCGATTATGCCTGATATCCGCCTGCGGGGCGGATCATCTGGCGAATCTTGCCGGCCAGTTGCTCGATGGTAAACGGCTTGGCCAGCAGGTCCATGCCCTCGTCGAGGAAGCCCTGGCGTTCGGCGGCCTGTTGCGCATAACCGGTCATGAACAGCACTTTCAGCTCGGGGCGATGCTGACGGGCGATCTCCGCCAGTTGCCGGCCATTCATCCCGGGCAGGCCGACGTCGGTCACCAGCAGATCGATGCGCAACTCCGATTCCAGCAAGGGCAACGCGCTGTGGGCATCTTCGGCGGCCTGGGTGTTGTAGCCCAGTTCCGTGAGCACGTTGAGCACCAGCAGGCGCACCGCCGGATCGTCCTCCACCAGCACCACCGACTCACCGGCGACCGCGAAGGCGCCGCCCAGGTTCGGCGTGGGCACCGCCGCCAGCGCCGGGCTGTGCAGGCGCGGCAGGTACAAGCGCACGCAGGTGCCCTCGCCGGGTTCGCTGCTGAGGGTGGCGTGGCCGCCGGATTGCTGGGCAAAACCGTAGATCATCGACAAGCCCAGGCCGGTGCCCTGGCCAATGGGCTTGGTGGTGAAAAAGGGGTCGAAGGCCTTGGCCAGGACGCGTGGACTCATGCCTGAGCCATTGTCGCGCACGCCGAGCATTACGTAGTCGCCCGCCTTGACCGGTTCCAGGGTGCTGATGTCGCTGCCGTCGAGGTAGCTATTGGCGGTTTCAATCAGTAATTCACCGCCGTCGGGCATGGCATCGCGGGCGTTGATCACCAGGTTGAGCAGGGCATTTTCCAACTGCCCGGCGTCGGTATTGACCGGCCACACGCCGGGGGCCAGATCGAACTTCAATTCGATCTGTTCACCCTTGGTCCGGCGGATCAACTCTTCGAGCGAGCGCACCAGGCTGTTGGGGTCCAGCGGTTGGCGATCCAGCGATTGCCGGCGGGAGAAGGCCAGCAGGCGGTGGGTCAGGGCGGCGGCACGATTGGCCGAGGCCACGGCCGCCTCGGCGAAGCGCCCGATGTCCTCGGTACGGCCATCGTCGATGTAGCGCTGGATCAGGTCCAGGCTGCCGATGATGCCGGTCAGCATATTGTTGAAGTCATGGGCGATGCCACCTGTGAGCTGTCCCACCGCTTCCATCTTCTGCGCATGGCGCAAGGCATCCTCGGCCCGTTCGCGCTCGAACATTTCGTTCTGCAGGCGCTGGTTGACCTCGGCCAGCGCCTGGGTGCGCGCGGCTACCCGTTCCTCCAGGGTTTCATTGAGGTTGCGCAGGGCTTCCTCGGTCTGTTTGCGCTCGGTTTCGTCGATCACGAAAATGTAGAAACCATTCACCGAGCCATCCGGGCCGAAGCGCGGCAGGTACTTCATCAGCGCGTACCGCGGGCGACCGTCGCGGTGCGGGGAGTAGGCCTCGAAGCTGCAGGCCTTGCCGGCCAGCGCCGCCTGGATATGCTCCAGCCGCGTGGCATACATGTCCGCGCCGAGAATCTCGAGGATGGATTTGCCGTACAACTCCTGCGGGGTCATGCCGTACCAGTCGAGGTAGGCGCTGTTGTTCAGGCGAAAGCGTTGCTCGTGGTCGACATAGCCGATCAGCACCGGCATCGCGTTGATGATCAGTTGCAGTTCGGTCTGGCTTTGGCGCAGCGCCTGTTCGGTGTGCTTGCGCTCGGTCAGGTCGAGGGCGGCGCCGAGAAAGCGGATCGGCCGGCCGTGGTGATCCTTGTAGCAGCGGCCCCGGGCAAACACCCAGTGCACCTCGCCATTGGCCTGCAGCAGACGGTATTCCTCGGCGTATTCGCCGGCGTAGCTGATGCAGTGCTTGATGCTGCGCGTGACCATGGCCCGGTCTTCCGGGTGTACGCCGTGCAGGTACTCGCTGATGGGCAACTGGCTGGCGCGGCTCGGGTCGACGCCGTGCAACTGGGCGAAATGGGCATCGGCGAGAAACCGGTCGCTGCCGATATCCCAGTCCCAGGTGCCGACCGACTCGGTGGCGGCGAGGGCCAGTTGCAGGCGCTGCTCGCTGTCTTGCTGGGCCTTGAGGCTGGCGTCCGAGCGTTGCTTGAGCTCCAGGGCGATGCGCCGGCGTTCGTTGGTTTCGATGGCGGTGACCAGGATCCCGGCCACCTGCCCATGTTCGTCGCGTATCGGGCTGTAGGTCAGGTCCAGCCAGAATTCCTGTTCCTGGCCTTCGCGTTGCAGGCTGAACCGTTGCTCGCTGTAGGAGCGTACCTGGCCCTGCAGTACCGCGTGGTAGATCGGCGAGGTGAAATCCTCGAGCTCCGGCCACGTCAGGTGCGTTGGCTGGCCGAACGCCTCGGGGTGTTTGTTACCGGCCAGCAGGGCGAAGCCGTCGTTGTAGATCTGCGCCAGTTGCGGGCCCCAGAGCAGGAGCATGGGCATTGGCGAGTGAATCACGATGTCCACCGCGGTGCGCAGGCTCTGTGGCCACTGGCTGGCAGCCCCCAGCGGGCTTTGTGTCCAGTCGAGGCGGGCAATCAGGGCCTGGGCGTCGCCGCCGTTGGGGGAGTGATTCATCGCGGATTCCTGCGTCCTGTCATCGGGCATGTCGAGGATGTAGACGCCTGGCGGCCGGAAAAGTCTCGCCGCTGCCCGATTTCATTGCGACCAGCGCTACTCCTGCAGTTCCGGGCGTTGGCGAAATTGCTCCAGGGCCTCTGGATTGGCCAGGGCGTCGGTGTTTTTCACCGGCCGGCCGTGCACCACATTGCGCACCGCCAGCTCGACCACCTTACCGCTGATGGTGCGCGGGATGTCGCTGACCGCGAGGATTTTTGCCGGCACATGACGCGGTGTGGTGTTGGCACGGATCACCTGGCGAATCTGCTGCTCCAGGGCCTCGTCCAGTACCACGCCGTCGGCCAGGCGCACGAACAGCACCACGCGCACGTCGTCCTGCCACTGTTGGCCGATGGCGACGCAATCCTGCACCTGCGGGACCTTTTCCACCTGGCGGTAGATTTCCGCGGTACCGATGCGCACGCCGCCCGGGTTGAGCACGGCGTCGGAGCGGCCATGGATCATCCAGCTGCCATGGGGCAGTTCTTCGGCGTAGTCGCCCTGGGCCCAGACGCCGGGGAACTGGCTGAAGTAGGAGTCGTGGAGTTTTTCCTGCTGTGGGTCATTCCACAGGCCAATGGGCATGGCCGGAAAGTGTCGGGTGCAGACCAGTTCGCCTTTCTCGCCAATCACCCGCTGGCCAGCGTCGTTCCACACTTCGATGGCCATGCCCAGGCCCTTGCCCTGCATTTCGCTGCGGCGCACCGGCAGCCACGGGTTGCCGGCAACAAAGCAGGAGATGATGTCGGTGCCGCCGGACATCGAGGCCAGGCACAGGTCAGGCTTGATCTGCCGGTAAACGTAGTCGTAGCTGTGGGGCGACAGCGCCGAGCCGGTCGAGAGCAGGGTTTTGAGGCTGCTCAGGTCGTGACTCAAGCGCGGCTGCAGGCCGTGGCTTTCCAGGGTGGCCAGGTATTTGGGGCTGGTGCCGAAGACGGTGATGCGCTCGTGCTCGATCAGGTCGAGCAAACGTTGCGGTCCAGGGTGGAAGGGCGAGCCGTCGTACAACACGATGCTGCTGCCCACGGCGAGTGCCGAGACCAGCCAGTTCCACATCATCCAGCCGCAGGTGGTGTAGTAGAACAACCGGTCGGCGGCCCCGAGGTCGACATGCAGGCCGTGTTCCTTGACGTGTTGCAGGAGCACGCCCCCGGTGCTGTGGATGATGCATTTGGGCACGCCGGTGGTGCCACTGGAATAGAGGATGTACAGCGGATGGGCGAAGGGCACGGCGACAAATTCAGGCTCGCCGCCGGGCCGATAAAAGTCCTGCCACAGGCTGACGCTGGCCTGGCTCAGATAGTCCTCGGTACGCGCCTGGGGACGGGCGTACGGCACGATGATCAGGTGTTCCAGGGACGGCAGGCGCTGGAGTATTTCGTTGAGCTTGGGGGTTTGGTCGATGGTCTTGCCAGAATAGTGATAACCGGCACAGGTAATCAGCACCTTGGGTTCGATCTGGCCGAACCGGTCGATCACCCCCTGGGTGCCGAAGTCCGGCGAAGAACAGGACCAGACCGCCCCCAGGCTGGTGGTGGCAAGCATGCCGACCAGGGTTTGCCAGGTGTTGGGCATGCACGCCGCGACCCGGTCGCCAAGGCCGACGCCGGCCGCTTGCAGGCTCTTCTGCAGGCCGGCCACGTGGCTGGCCAGCTCGGCAAAACTCAGTTGTTCGCGCTGGCCATCTTCGCCGATGGCGATCACCGCCACAGCGTCGTCGCGCCGGCGCAACAGGTGTTCGGCAAAATTCAGGGTGGCCCCGGGAAACCACTCGGCGCTGGGCATCTGCCGGCCTTCACGCAACACCGTTTCAGGGAGCTGGTGGAAGGTGATGCCGAAGTAGTCGACGATGGCCTGCCAGAAGTCTTCGCGCTGGTCGATGCTCCACTGGTGCAGGGCCGGGTAGTCGGCGATTGCCAGGGTGTGGCGCTGGTTGCACAGACGTCGGAAGGCTTCCATGCGGGTCTGGGCGATGCGTTCGGGGCTGGGTTGCCAGAGGATTTCGGACATGACTTGCCTCTTGTTTTTAGGGGGGGCAGGTGGCGCTGTGCGTGGGTTACTGCGCCAGCCACCCGCCATCGATATTCCACGCCGCGCCACGCACCTGGCTGCCGGCGTCGCTGCAGAGGAACAGCACCAGTTCGCCCAGTTGCGGCGGGGTGACAAATTCCAGCGACGGTTGTTTCTCGGCCAGCAGGTCATGCTGCGCTTGCTGCGGCTCGACACCGGCGGCGGCGCGGTCATCGATCTGCTTCTGCACCAGCGGTGTCAGCACCCAGCCGGGGCAAATGGCGTTGCAGGTGATGTTGCTGGTGGCGGTTTCCAGGCCGACCACCTTGGTCAGGCCGATCACCCCATGCTTGGCGGCGACGTACGCGGCCTTGCCCACTGACCCGACCTGGCCATGCACCGAGGCAATATTGATGATCCGTCCCCAGCCCTTGGCGCGCATGCCCGGCAGGCTCAGGCGGGTGCTGTGGAACACCGAGGACAGGTTGATCGCGATGATCGAGTCCCAGCGCTCCACGGGGAAGTCCTCCACGGCGGACACATGCTGGATCCCGGCGTTGTTGACCAGGATGTCGATGCCACCGAACTCGCGCTCGGCGTAGGCGAGCATCTCGGCGATTTGCGCCGGATCGCTGACGTCGGCCGGGTGATGGCCGACCTTGCCGCCGAATTGCCCGACGTCGGCGATGACCTGGGAGGCGTCGCCAAAACCATTGAGGACCAGGTTGGCGCCGGCCTTGGCCAGGCTCAGCGCGATGCCCAGGCCGATGCCGCTGGTGGAGCCGGTGACCAGTGCGGTCTTGCCCGATAGAGATGTCATGAATGCCTCACACAATGCCGGTGGCGTAGAAGGTAGCGATAACGACGAAGACCGCCAGGGTCTTGATCAGCGTAATACAGAAAATGTCTTTGTAGGCTTCGCGGTGGGTCAGGCCCGTGACCGCCAGCAGGGTAATCACCGCGCCGTTGTGGGGCAGGGTGTCCATGCCGCCACTGGCCATGGCCGCCACCCGGTGCAGCACTTCCAGGGGGATGTTGGCGGCGTGGGCGGCAGCGATGAAGTCGTTGGCCATGGCGGCCAGCGCGATGCTCATGCCGCCCGAGGCGGAACCGGTGATGCCGGCCAGCAGGGTCACGGTAATTGCTTCATTGACCAGCGGGTTGGGGATGCTTTTGAGCCAGTCGGCCAGCACCAGGAAGCCCGGCAGGGAGGCGATGACCGCACCGAAGCCGTATTCCGAGGCGGTGTTCATGGCCGCCAGCAGGGCGCCGCTGACCGCACTCTTGCTGCCTTCGGCGAGCTTGCTGCGAATCGCCTGGAAGCCGAACACCAGCACCATCAGGATGCCTACCAGCAAGGCCGCCTGCACGGCCCAGATGGCGGTGAGCTTGGCGATTTCGGTGGTCACTGGCGCGGTCATGCCGGGCAGGCTGAGGCTGTGGGTCTTGCCGTACCACTGGGGAATCCAGTGGGTGAACAGCAGGTTCATGATGCCCACCGCCAGCAGCGGCGACAGGGCCAGCCAGGGGTTGGGCAGCTTGATATCCTCGGCGGTTTCCGGTTCGTTGCGCAGCACGCTGCCATAACCTTCACCGCTGCGCTGGGCCTTGTTGCGCTGGCGCTGGAGAAACAGCATGCCGGCGCAGAACACGAAAATCGTGCCAATTACTCCCAGCCACGGCGCAGCCCAGGCGGTGGTGTTGAAGAAGGTACTGGGGATGATGTTCTGGATTTGCGGGGTGCCCGGCAGGGCATCCATGGTGAACGAGAAAGCGCCGAGGGCGATGGTGGCCGGGATCAGCCGCTTGGGAATGTTGCTCTGCTTGAACATCTCGGCCGCGAAGGGGTACACCGCGAACACCACGACGAACAGCGAGACGCCGCCGTAGGTGAGCAAGGCGCAGACCAGCACGATCACCAGCATCGCCTGGCGGGTGCCCAACAGGCGGATGGCGGCGGCCACGATCGAGCGCGAGAAACCCGACAGCTCGATCAGCTTGCCGAACACTGCACCGAGCAGGAAGACCGGGAAATACAGTTTGATGAAGCCGACCATTTTCTCCATGAACACCCCGGTAAAGGCGGGCGCAACGGCGGAGGGGTCGGTCAGCAGGACGGCGCCAAGGGCGGCAATCGGGGCAAAGAGGATAACGCTATAGCCACGGTAGGCTGCGAGCATCAGCAGCGCGAGGGCTGCCAAGGCAATGATCACACTCATGGTGTGTCTCCTTCGATTGTTATTTTTTTAGGGGGTAAAGCAGGTGTGGGAGGGGCTATAGCGGGTTTTGTGCCAGGTCTTTAAGTTGTTGATTTATAAGGTTTATTTTCTTTTCTGGTAATATTTTTTAATAATTTGTCTCAGTATTGAGATATTTGTCGACGGGGATAACGTCATCGCCGGCAAGCCTCGCTCCTACAGGGGAGGGTAAACGCCTGTAGGGGCAGGGCTTGCTCGCGATAGCGCAATACTTGTCTCTCTATAAAGACTCAAGTCTCAATAGTGAGACTCGACAATTCCCAGCGCCACCATCTTCTTGTACAAGGTCGACCGCCCCAGCCCCAGCCGAACCGCAGCTTGCGGCACCTTGCCCGCGCATTGGGCCAGGGTGTTCTGGATCAACTGCCGGTCGAAACGTTCGCGGGCGGCGCTGAAGGTTTCGTTCAGTTGGGGCTCGATCAGCACGGCTGCCGCGCGTTGCACGGGCACCAGGCTGCCGATTGCCGCGCGAATTTCGCTGGCGTCGAGGATCAAGTCGTCGCTGAGCAGTGCCGCGCGCTCCAGCACGTTGCGCAGTTCGCGGATGTTGCCCGGCCAGGCGTGTTGGCCCAGCAATTCCAGGGCCGGTTGGTCGAGTTCGTGCTGGCTGCGCAGTTCTTCGAGAATCGCTTCGCTCAAGGCGGGCAGGTCGTCGAGGCGCTCGCGCAGGGGCGGCACCTGGATCGGCAGGACGTTGAGGCGGTAGTACAGGTCGGCGCGAAACTCGCCGCGTTTGATCGCCGCTTCAAGGTCGGTGGAGGTCGCGGCGATCACTCGCACGTCACTCTGGATCATTTCATTGGAGCCCACCGGCTCGAATTCCTTCTCCTGCAGCACCCGCAGCAATTTGCTTTGCAGGGGCAGGGGCATGTCGCCGATCTCATCGAGAAACAGCGTGCCGCCCTGGGCAATTTGCAGCTTGCCGGCGCGTCCCTTGCGATCGGCGCCGGTGAAGGCGCCGGGGGCCGTGCCGAAAAACTCGGCTTCCAGCAGCGCTTCGGGAATCGCCGCGCTGTTGATGCTGACAAAAGCTTTATGTGCCCGGGGCGAGGCGCTGTGAATTGCCTGGGCCAGCAGTTCCTTGCCGGTACCGGTTTCCCCCAGCAGCAACACCGGCGAGTCGGTGCTGGCGCTGCGTCGGGCGCGGCGCTTGACCTCCAGGCTGGCGGCGCTGGTGCCGATGAAATGGGCAAAGGTGTACTTGGCCTGGCGGGCCCGCAACAAGGAGCGGGTGGAGGCCAATTCTTCCTGCATGCTCAGGTAGCGCTTGAGCATCGGCGACAGGCTGCGCAGCTCATCGAACAGGGCAAAGCCGATGGCACCGATCACGGTCCCGGCATCGTCGTGGATCGGCAGGCGCATCACCACCAGTGGTTCCTTGGAGGTGTCCTGCATGTCCAGCAGGATCGGCCGGCCGCTGCGCACCACCTCACGCAGCAAACTGCCGGGGATCACGCTTTCGCAGGCCTTGCCGATGGCCACGGCGGCCGATTCCAGGCCAAAGCGCCGGGCATAGCGCTCGTTCATCCAGACGATGTTGGCGTCGCGGTCGACTATCACCGTGCCTTCGCTGGATTGCTCGATGATCTCGAACAGTGAGCGGATCGCCAGCGAGCGTACGCGTTGGTAGTCCTTGAGGTTTTCGCCGGTGTTCATCGGTTCATTTCCGAGAGGTGTGTGGGGTGTGGTGGCCTCATCGCGAGCAAGCTCGCTCCCACATTGTTCAACCACATGTTCCATGTGGGAGCGAGCTTGCTCGCGATGGGGGCAATACGGTCCGCCCGCAGACGCGCAATCATGGCCACCCCGGATGCGCTGCAGCCAACAGCTCCCTGGTATAGGGATGCTGCGGCGCATCGAACACATCATGACTGGCGCCGCGTTCAACCACCTTGCCGTCCTTGATCACGATCATGTCGTGGGCCAGGGCGCGGACCACCGACAGGTCGTGGCTGATGAACAGGTAGGTCAGGCCATGTTTTTCCTGGAGTTGGCGGAGCAGGGCGACCACCTGTTTTTGCACGGTGCGGTCCAGCGCCGAGGTCGGTTCGTCGAGCAGGATCAGCGCCGGCTTGAGCACCAGGGCGCGAGCGATGGCGATGCGTTGGCGCTGGCCACCGGAAAACTCATGGGGGTAACGATGGCGGCTCTGTGGGTCCAGGCCGACTTCCTTGAGCACCTGGATCACCTGGGCTTCACACTCTTGGGCGGTGCATTGGCTGTGGACCTCCAGGCCTTCGCTGATGATCTGCGCCACCGACATCCGCGGGCTGAGGCTGCCGAAGGGGTCCTGGAACACCACCTGCATCTGTTTGCGCCAGGGCCGCAGTTGCTTCTGGTTGAGGCCGTCCAGTGCCTCGCCCTGGAAGCGGATGCTGCCCTCGGAGTCGAGCAGGCGCAGGATCGCCTGGCCGAGAGTCGACTTGCCTGAGCCGGATTCGCCGACGATGCCCAGGGTCTTGCCCCGTTGAATGCTCAGGCTGATACCGTCCACGGCATGCAGCCAGGTTTTGCGCTGGAACAGCCCGCCGCCGAGGGGGAAACGCACGTTCAGGTCGGCGACTTCCAGCACCGCCTCGCGTTCATCCCGGGGCAGCGCTTCACCTTCCGGCTCGGCGTTGAGCAGCACGCAACTGTAAGGGTGCTGGGGTGCGGTGAACAGGGTTTCACAGGCGGCCTGTTCGACGATCTCGCCGCCGCGCATCACGCAGACGCGCTGGGCGATGCTGCGCACCAGGTTGAGGTCATGGCTGATCAGCAGCAGCGACATGCCCAGGCGCTGCTGCAGCGACTTGAGCAACAGCAGGATCTTGCGCTGCACCGTTACGTCCAGCGCGGTGGTGGGCTCGTCGGCGATCAGCAATTCCGGCTCGCAGGCCAGCGCCATGGCGATCATCACCCGTTGCCGCTGGCCGCCGGAGAGCTGGTGCGGGTAGGCCTTGAGGCGTTCCTTGGGTTTGGCGATGCCCACCAGGTCGAGTAATTCGAGGATCCGCCGTTGCGCCGCCTTGCCGCCCAGGCCCTTGTGCACCAGCAGGGTTTCGCCGATCTGCTTCTCGATGCTGTGCAGGGGATTGAGGGAGGTCATCGGCTCCTGGAAGATCATCGCGATCCGATTGCCGCGCAGGCTGCGCAAGGTGCCGGCCTCGGCGCCGAGCAATTGTTGGCCGCGGTAGCGAATGCTGCCCGAGGACTGGGTGCCACACTCGGGCAGCAGTTGCAGGATCGAGTGGGCGGTCACTGACTTGCCCGAACCGGATTCACCGACCAGCGCCAGGCACTCGCCGGCACGGATGTCCAGGCACAGGTCGCGCACTGCTACCTGGCCGTTGAAGGCCACGTTGAGGTCACGGATTTCGATCAGGTTGTCACTCATGGCAATAGTCCGTTTCAGCATCGTGGATCAAGATCGTGGATCAAGATCGTGGATCAAGATCGTGGATCAAACGCGTCGCGCAAGGCTTCGCCGATAAATACCAGCAGAGACAGAATCAGTGCCAGGGTGAAAAACGCCGTCAGCCCGAGCCACGGCGCTTGCAGGTTCTGTTTGCCCTGGCCGATCAGTTCACCCAGCGATGCACTCCCGGCCGGCATGCCAAAACCGAGGAAGTCCAGGGCGGTCAGGGTCGAGATGGCTCCGGTAAGAATGAACGGCAGGTAACTCAGGGTCGCGTTCATGGCGTTGGGCAGGATGTGCCGCACGATCACCTTGCGGTCGTTCAGGCCCAGGGCACGGGCGGCCTTGACGTACTCCAGGTTGCGCCCGCGCAGGAACTCGGCGCGCACCACGTCCACCAGGGCCAGCCAGGAAAACAGCGCCATGATCCCCAGCAGCCACCAGAAATTCGGTTCGACGAAACCAGATAGGATGATCAGCAGGTACAGCACCGGCAGCCCCGACCAGACTTCCAGCAAGCGCTGCCCCAGCAGGTCGACCCAGCCACCGTAGTAACCCTGCAGCGCCCCGGCGGCGATGCCGATCAGCGCGCTGATGACGGTCAGCGCCAGGGCGAACAGGATCGACACCCGGGCGCCGAAGATCACCCGCGCCAGCACATCCCGCGCCTGGTCATCGGTGCCCAGCCAGTTGACCTTGGATGGCGGGCTCGGAGCGGGCTGGTTGAGGTCGTAGTTGGGCGTGTCGTCGCTGAACGGGATCGGCGGGAACAGCATCCAGCCGCCGCCCTGGTGGATCAGTTTCTGCACGTAGTCGCTGCGGTAGTCGGCCTGGAACGGCAGTTGACCGCCGAACTCCTGCTCGGTGTAGCGCTTGAATGCCGGGAAGTACAGGCTGTCCTGGTAGCTGAGGACCAGCGGTTTGTCGTTGGCGATCAGCTCGCCGCCCAGGGTCAGCAGGAACAGGCCGATGAACAGCCACAGCGACCACCAGCCACGACGGTTTTTCTTGAAACGCTCGAAGCGTCGGCGCGCCAGGGGCGACAGATTGAGCATCAGGCGTTCCTCGCGGCAAAATCGATGCGCGGGTCGACCAGGGTGTAGCACAGGTCTCCGAGCAGTTTTATCAGCAGGCCGAACAGGGTGAAGATGAACAACGAGCCGAACACCACCGGGTAGTCCCGGGATACCGCAGCTTCATAGCTCATGCGCCCCAGGCCATCGAGGGAGAAGATCACCTCGATCAGCAGCGAGCCGGCGAAGAACACACTGATGAACGCCTGGGGAATCCCCGACACCACCAGCAGCATGGCGTTGCGGAACACGTGGCCGTACAGCACCCGGCGCTCGCTCAGGCCCTTGGCGCGGGCGGTGACCACGTACTGGCGGGTGATTTCGTTGAGGAAGGAGTTTTTGGTGAGGATGGTCAGGGTCGCGAAACCGCCGACCACCAGCGCCGTCACAGGCAGCACCAGGTGCCAGAAGTAGTCGGCGATTTTACCCAGGGTCGACAACTGCTCGAAGTTTTCCGAGACCAGTCCCCGCACCGGGAACCAGTTGAGCGAGGTGCCGCCGGCAAAAATCACGATCAGGAACATGGCAAACAGAAAGGCCGGCATGGCGTAGCCGATGATGATCGCGGTGCTGCTCCAGATGTCGAACTGGCTGCCGTGATGCACGGCCTTGCGGATGCCCAGCGGAATCGACACCAGGTAGGTGATCAGGGTCGCCCAGAGCCCGAGGGAAATGGTCACCGGCATTTTTTCCAGGATCAGTTCGGTGACCGTGGCCCCGCGAAAGAAGCTCTTGCCGAAGTCCAGTTGGGCGTAGCTCTTGAGCATCAGCCACAGGCGCTCATGGGCCGGCTTGTCGAAACCGTACTGTTTCTCGATGTCCTTGATCAGCTGTGGATCGAGGCCGCGACTGGCCCGCGAGCCATGGCTCAAGGCATCGCCAGACGCACCGAGGCTGCCACCTGCGCCAATCCCCTGCAGATGCGCGATGGCCTGTTCCACCGGGCCGCCGGGCGCGGCCTGGACGATGACGAAATTGACTAGCAGGATGATCACCAGGGTCGGGATGATCAGCAGCAAGCGGCGCAATACATAGGCCAGCATCAGCGCGGTCCTCCGGGCTGGCCACGCTTGATGCGTTCGGCGGCCATTTGTTCATTGGTCAGCGGCGTGGTGCTCACTTGCCACCAACTCTCGATGGCTTCGTCATTGCTGGCCGGTACCGCCGGCATGCCAAAGCGATTCCACCACACCGTGGAGCTGCCCGGCGGGTAGTAGTTGGGAATCCAGTAGTAGTTCCATTGCAGCACCCGGTCCAGGGCGTGGGCATGGCGCAGCATGTCGGCCTGGGTGGTGGCCTTGACCAGGCCATCGAGCAGGCGGTCGACGGCGGGGTTCTGCAAGGCCATGTAGTTGTTGGCGCCGGGGTCGTTGGCCGCGGCCGAGCCGAAATAGTTGAACAGCTCACCACCCGGCGAGGTGCTGACCGGGTAGCCGGTGACGATCATGTCGTAGTCGCGGCTCATCAGGCGATTGACGTACTGCGAGGAGTCGATCAGGCGGATATTGAGGTGAATGCCGATCTGCGCCAGAGTGCGTTTGTAGGGCAACAACAGGCGATCCATGCCGTTCTGGCTGATCAGGAAGGTGAACGCCAGCGGCTCGCCCTGGGCATTCACCAGCCGATCGCCGTCGGGTTTCCAGCCGGCCTGTTCCAGCAGGTCCAGGGCTTGCAGTTGCTTGTCGCGAATCAGCCCGCTGCCATCGGTTTTCGGCGCTTCGAAGACCTGCGTGAAGACCTCGTCGGGAATCTGCCCGCGCAGTGGTTCGAGAATCGCCAGTTCGTCGGCATCCGGCAGTTGGCGCGCGGCCAACTCGGTGTTGGAGAAGAAGCTCTGCTGGCGAATGTACAGGTCCCGCATCATCTGCCGGTTGCTCCACTCGAAATCCCAGAGCATGGCCAGTGCCTGGCGCACGCGGCGGTCCTTGAACATCGGGTTTTGCAGGTTGAACACATAACCCTGGGACGGTTGTGGGCCCTGCTTGGCCAGGTGGGCCTTCTGCAGGCGGCCGTCGTTCAGGGCTGGACCGTCGTAGCCGATGGAATAACCGGTGGCGGAGAACTCGCGGTTATAGTCGTAGGCGCCGCCGCGCAAGACCTGGCGCGCCACGTCGGTGTCGCCAAAGTACTCGATGCTGAAGCGGTCGAAATTGTACAGGCCGCGGCTGACGGGCAGGTCCTTGGCCCACCAGTCGGGGTTGCGCTCGAAGGTGATGCTGCGCCCGGAGTCGATCTTGCTGACGCGGTACGGGCCGCTGCCCAGGGGCGCTTCGTAGCCGCCACCATTGGCGAAGTCGCGGCTTTTCCACCAGTGTTCGGGGAACACCGGCAAGGTCGCGATATCCAGTGCCAGGGTGCGATTCTGGTTGTTCTTGAAGTCGAAGCGAATGGTCCGTGGCGACTCGACCTCGACGCCTTTGACGTCGGCAAACTGCGTGCGATAGCGCAGGCTACCCTGGGTCATCAGCAGGTCGAAGGTGTAGCGCACGTCCTCGGCGGTGATGGCGCGACCGTCGGCAAAACGGGCTTTGGGGTTGAGGTAGAAGCGCAGCCACATACCGTCCTCGGCGCGTTCCATTTTTTCCGCAACCAACCCGTAGACGGTGTAGGGCTCGTCCAGCGAGCGTTGGGCCAGGGGCGAATACACCATGCCATCGAGCTGGCTGACGCCGATGCCTTTGTCGATGTAGGGCGAGACGTGGTCAAAGCGCCCGATCTCAATGGCCGAACGGCGCATGCTGCCGCCCTTGGGGGCTTGTGGATTGGCATAGGCAAAATGGCTGAAACCGGCAGGGTACTTGGCCGGTTCGCCGTAGACGGTGAGGGCGTGCTGGGGAGCTGCGTTCACGGTGGTCGCGCTCAGCAGCAAGGCCAGGACCGTGGAGATCAATGAGGAGAAAGCCAGTCGCATTGTCAGCCTTAAGAGCCGGGTGATCGATGGTTCGATTTGTACGCTAGCGGCGCAGGCCTGGCCAGCCAAAAACGTTCGGCACAAACACAACGGCCCACCAGAAGGCGGGCCGTTGTTCAAGCAGTCGGCTGTGGATCAGTCCTGACGGCTGGTCACTTCCAGCAGGTGGTAACCGAACTGGGTCTTGACTGGGCCTTGTACGGTGTTGACCGGGGCGCTGAAGACCACGGTGTCGAATTCCTTGACCATCTGGCCAGGACCGAACGAGCCCAGGTCGCCGCCTTGACGGCTGGACGGGCAGGTGGAGTTGGCTTTGGCAACTTCGGCGAAATCAGCGCCGCCTTCGATCTGGGCTTTCAGTTCGTTGCACTTGGCTTCGCTGGCAACCAGGATGTGACGGGCAGTGGCTTTGGCCATGGGAAGAATCTCCATTCAATGTTCAATAAAGTGCTGAGCCTACCGGATTCAGAGGGCTATTTCTCGTCAATCTGCTGCCTGATCCTGAGCCAAGGGGCCGCCGGTCGAAAATATTGCACCGCCCATGATTCAGACGCCGGCCTGCTTCAGGCGCTCGGCGTGCTCCAGGTACAGGGCCACGGGATTGATGCCCAGGCGCACCAGGCCAGTGGTCTGGTTGATGCTGTCCATGTGATCCAGCGGGTAGTCTGAGCGCAGGACCGTGCCCAGGTGCGAGCTGAAGCGCCCGACCATGCCGTCGTTCTGCTCGGCCTCGCGGATGAAAAAGCGCGAAAAGTTGCGGCAGAACAGGTGCAGTGGATCGAGGGCGTTAGGGCCCTCATCCCGCAGGCGCCCCTGCACAGTGCCACTCCAGGAGTAATAGCGAACGCCGTTGACCTGCTCTTCGCCGTTGCCGCCCCAGGTGTCGGGCAAGCCTTGTGGGTATTTGCCATTGAAGGCGGTGACGCCCTCGGTGGTCAGGGCGTTGAGGGCGGCGATGGCGTTCTGCGGGATTTTCGGACTGCCGCTGATAAATCTGAGGAACTCGACAAACAGCGTCGAGACCGCCGCCGCGACCTGCTCGGGCAGATGCCCGGGGGTCAGCGCCTGGCGCAGGCGGTCGGCCAGTTCCGAGCCATGGTTCGGCCCGCTGACCGAAGTAATCGAGGCCACATGCCCGGGTGCCAGCGCCGCCGCATAACGCGCCGCGAGGGCGCCTTGGCTATGGCCGATCAGGTTGACCTTGGCGGCACCGGTTCCGGCCCGCACCAGCTCGATCTGTGTCAGTAATTGCTGGCCGCGCAGTTCGTTGCTGTGGGTGGCGGAGAGATAGGGGATGAACACGTGGGCGCCGGCGTTGCGCAAGGCCTGTTTGACGCCGTGGAAGAGATCGAGATTGCCGATACTGTCGAACCCGAAGAGGCCGTGAACCAGCATGATCGGGTATTGGGTGCTTGCATTCCGTTGCATAAGCGTGCCTGTATTCCGTGGGGTCGGGAATTGTTTCGCGTTCTCACTCTAATCCAGGCCACACCGGGGCGATGTGCGAAAAAGCCGCTGTCGGTTGCTGAAGGCGGAATAGAAGTGGCAGGAGGAGTCGGTGGTGAACCTTGCCGTTGCGCGCCAAATCGGCGCAACGGCGTATTCACTCAAAAGCCTGTGGGCTTCAGGTATTGCGCAGCTTGCGGCTGGCCTCGTGCAGGAGCTGCTCGGTCGCCTCCCAACCCAGGCAACCGTCCGTCACCGACACCCCGTAGCGCAGGGACGGCCCCAGCGCCTGGCACCCTTCGAACAGGTGGCTCTCTAGCATCATGCCGATCAGTGCGCGATTGCCGTTCAGGCGTTGCTCCAGCACGTCGTTGAACACCGCCGGCTGGCGCAGGGGATCCTTGCCGCTGTTGGCATGGCTGCAATCGACCATGATCCGCGACGCGATGTTCAGCCGCTGCAGGTCGTCCTCGATCCGGGCCACGTGGTGCTGGTCGTAGTTGGGGCCGCGATGGCCGCCGCGCAACACCAGGTGGGTGTCCGGGTTGCCCTGGGTCTGGATGATCGCCGGATGGCCCTGGCTGTCGACGCCGAAGTGGCGGTGCGGGTGGGCGGCCGAGCGCATGGCATCGGTGGCGACGCCCACGCCGCCGTCGGTGCCGTTCTTGAAGCCGACCGGCATGCCCAGGCCGCTGGCCATTTCCCGGTGGATCTGCGATTCGGTGGTACGTGCACCGATAGCCACCCAACTGAGCAGGTCATCGAAGTAGCTGGCGGCCATCGGTTGCAGCAACTCGGTGGCAACCGGCAGGCCGAGGCGCAGCATCTCGCGCATCAATTTCCGGGACAGGTTCAGGCCGCCGACCATGTCGTCACTGCCGTCCAGGTGCGGGTCGTAGGCCAGGCCTTTCCAACCCACCGTGGTGCGCGGTTTTTCGACATAGGCGCGCATCACCAAGAGCATCTCGTGACTGACTTCGTGGGCGAGTCGGGCGAGTTTGCCGGCGTATTCAAGGGCCGATTGCGGATCGTGGATCGAGCAGGGGCCGACGACAACCAGCAGACGCGAGTCTTCACCTTCAAGGATGGCGCGGATGGCTTGGCGATGGGCGGCGACCTGTTGGCTCAGGGCGAGGCTCAGGGGCAGTTGTTGCTTGAGCTGCAATGAGCTGGGCAGACGCTGGGTCAGTGCTTCATTGGCAGGGTTGTGGGTGGACAGCGGCAGAGCGGATACGCGGGAGTTCATATTCAGGCTTCCTGGGCTGGCGGCGGGTTCGTGCCCGCGCGCTCGGCCCTACTGGGGTGTTCGACAATTGGCCGTGTTGGCTGGGTGTGTGCGCTTGCCACCTGTGGGTGACCGATCGGAGGCGGCAGGCTGTCCCGAGCGGAGGCTGGTAAATCGCCAGGCGGTAAAACTGTCGTGACGGTAATAAGTGGTGTAGTTCATGGGGTAATTCCTTGAAGTCAGTGATGTTGCTAAAAAGTTAGGGCCTTGAAAAAACAAAACCCCCGGTCGGGGAGCCGACCGGGGGTTGAGAATTCTCTGGCAGGCGACCCCTTGAGTAGTGGCCGCCGTGTAGGTATCAGGCGCGCCAGTGGCTAAACCAATACCCAAAATAAAAGTTTGCTGGAGCACCGGTGGCATTCGCCCGTGCAGCCGCAGCCGAGCGCAGGGCGCTAGGGGTGCAAAGCTGGGAAGGGGTATGCGACATGCAGGTACGTCTCCGTTGAATGCCCCGAGCTTACTAGAGGCCGGGACGCAGTTTCAATCAGAAAATGCTATCGGGGTGAAGGTTGCTCGCTATGGCTTAAGTCGTGACGCGCTTTATGCCAGACTCGGCGATTGCCTCCGAACCCTCATCAAGGAAAGCTGGGATGACCACACTGACTGTTGCAGCGGCTCAATCGATCTCGATTGCCGGCGATGTCCACGCCAATATTGCCCATCACCAGCGTTTCATCATGGCCGCGGCGGAGCAGGGTGTGCAGGTGCTGGTGTTTCCCGAGCTATCCCTGAGCGGTTATGAGCGTGGCCTGGCGGCGCAATTGGCGATCGCCCCGGATGCGGCGTTGTTGCAACCCTTGCGGGACCTGGCGCGAGAAGTAGGCGTGACGGCTGTCGTCGGTATGCCGATTCGCCTGTCTGACGATTCCCCGGTGTTGATCGGCGCGCTGGTGCTGGCGGCCGACGGCTCGTTGGCCGTGTACAGCAAGCAGCACCTGCACCCCGGCGAAGAAGTGGCGTTCGCACCGGGGGCGGGCGGCGCACCCTTGATCGTGGGTGATGACACCATTGCGTTGGCGGTCTGTGCCGACTTTTCCCACGCCAGCCATGCGGCAGCAGCCGCTGAAGTGGGGGCGAACATCTATGGTGCCGGGGTGTTGATCACCGAAGGCGGATACGCCGCCGACAGCGCCTTGCTGCAAGGTTATGCGCGCGAACACGGGATGCTGGTACTGATGGCCAACCATGGTGGCGCGACCGGCGGCTGGGAGTCGGCGGGGCGCAGTGCTATCTGGGCAGCGGACGGCAGGTTGCTCGCCGCCGTTGCCGGGACGGGCGATGCGCTGGTGATCGCCCGTCGCCAGGCGGCGTTATGGCGCGGTGAAGTGGTGCCGGTGCAGCATGCCTGAGCCCGGATTGGCGCTGCGTCTGGCCACCACCGAGGATTTGCCGTTCGCCCGGGCACTGGCCCGGCGCGGCATGCTCAGTTATTACGTGCGCCATGACCTGTTGTGGCTCGACGAGGCCTGGGCCGGGCGGCAGAACTGGTTGATTTGCCAGGACGCGGCGGTGCTCGGCTTTACCAGCCTGAGTCGCGACGCTAATGCCCTGTACATTCGTGAGTTGCACGTGGTCGAGGCCGCGCGGGGGCGGGGTATCGGCAGTTGGACGATCGATCAGGTTTTTGCCCTGGCCTGCCAGGAGCGGCGTCCGGCCCTGCGTCTGACGGTGTTCACCGACAACCCGGCGCAAGCCCTTTACCTGCGCATGGGATTGCAGATTGTCGGGCAGGATGATTGCTTCTTGCGAATGCAACGCCAGTGTCCGCGTTGAAAGGTCTGTAAGGCGCGTAGTACAAGCGCTGCAAGATCTATTGAAACCATTTTAAATCTTGGGTTCTGCTAGGTCTGCCGGATGCTTTTTGCTAAGGTGGCGGGCAACCAACAAGACCATATCGCGGGGTGTCTGCTTGATTAGGGTGCTAGTAGTCGATGACCATGATCTCGTTCGTACAGGTATTACACGAATGCTGGCTGACATCGATGGCCTGCAAGTAGTCGGCCAGGCCGAGTCGGGAGAGGAATCCCTGCTCAAGGCGCGCGAACTGAAACCCGATGTGGTGCTGATGGACGTCAAGATGCCCGGCATCGGCGGCCTGGAAGCTACGCGCAAGTTGTTGCGCAGTCATCCGGACATCAAGGTCGTGGCGGTCACCGTGTGCGAGGAAGACCCGTTCCCGACGCGGCTACTGCAAGCGGGCGCGGCAGGCTACCTGACCAAGGGCGCCGGCCTCAACGAAATGGTCCAGGCGATTCGCCTGGTGTTTGCCGGCCAGCGCTACATCAGCCCGCAAATTGCCCAGCAATTGGCAATCAAGTCATTCCAGCCGAGCAACGATTCGCCGTTCGATGCCCTTTCGGAACGCGAGATCCAGATCGCCCTGATGATTGTCGGCTGCCAGAAGGTGCAGATCATCTCCGACAAGCTCTGCCTGTCACCCAAGACCGTGAACACCTATCGCTATCGGATTTTCGAGAAGCTTTCGATCAGCAGTGACGTCGAGTTGACCCTGTTGGCGGTGCGTCACGGCATGGTCGATGCCAGCCTCTGACAATGACTCAAGCCTTTGATCCAAGCGCCTTTCTCGCCACCTGCAGTGGGCGTCCCGGGGTGTATCGCATGTTTGACAGCGATGCGCGCCTGCTCTACGTGGGCAAAGCCAAGAACCTGAAAAAACGCCTGGCCAGCTACTTTCGCAAGACCGGCCTGGCGCCCAAGACGGCGGCGCTGGTGGGCCGTATCGCGCAGGTCGAGACCACCATCACCGCCAACGAGACCGAAGCGCTGCTGCTGGAGCAGACGCTGATCAAGGAATGGCGGCCGCCTTACAACATCCTGTTGCGCGACGATAAGTCCTACCCCTATGTGTTTCTTTCCGACGGCCAGTTTCCACGCCTGAGCATTCATCGCGGGGCAAAAAAGGCCAAGGGCAAGTATTTCGGTCCTTATCCCAGTGCCGGGGCGATTCGCGAAAGCCTCAGCCTGCTGCAAAAGACCTTTTTCGTCCGCCAGTGTGAAGACAGCTACTACAAGAACCGCACCCGGCCGTGCCTGCAATATCAGATCAAGCGCTGCAAGGCGCCCTGTGTCGGCCTGGTGGAGCCAGAGGTGTACGCCGAGGATGTGCGGCACTCGGTGATGTTTCTCGAGGGCCGCAGCAATGCCCTGACCGACGAACTGTCGGCAGGCATGGAGCAGGCAGCCAGCACCCTGGATTTCGAGCGCGCCGCCGAGTTGCGCGATCAGATTTCCCTGCTGCGCCGGGTCCAGGACCAACAGAGCATGGAAGGCGGCACGGGCGACGTCGATGTGGTCGCGGCATTCATCAACCCGGGTGGCGCCTGTGTGCACTTGATCAGTGTGCGTGGCGGGCGAGTGCTGGGCAGCAAGAACTTTTTCCCGCAGGTGGGTATTGAAGAGGACGTTGCCGAGGTCATGGCGGCGTTTCTCGGACAATATTTCATCAGCAGTCCTGAGCGCGACCTGCCGAGTGAGCTGATCGTCAATGTGGTCCATGAGGACTTTCCCGCGCTCATCGAAGCCATTCACGAGCTGCGCGGTCGCGAGTTGACCATCAGTCACAGGGTCCGTGGCACCCGGGCGCGCTGGCAACAACTGGCGGTGACCAACGCCGAGCAGGCGCTGGGCGCGCGCCTGGCCAATCGTCAGCACGTTGCCGCGCGTTTTGACGCCCTGGCTGAAGTGCTGAATCTGGATGAACCACCACAGCGCCTGGAGTGTTACGACATCAGCCACTCCAGCGGCGAAGCGACCGTGGCGTCCTGCGTGGTGTTCGGCCCGGAAGGGCCGTTGAAATCCGACTACCGCCGCTACAACATCGAAGGGGTGACCCCGGGGGATGACTACGCGGCGATGCATCAGGCGCTGACCCGGCGCTTCAGCAAACTCAAGGACGGCGAGGGCAAGCTGCCGGACATCCTGCTGGTGGACGGCGGCAAGGGCCAGTTGTCGATGGCGCGTGACGTGCTCAATGAACTGGCGGTGCCCGACCTGATTCTGCTGGGCGTGGCCAAGGGCGCGACCCGCAAGGCCGGCTTCGAAACCCTTTACCTGAATGATGCGGCCCATGAGTTCACCCTGCGCGGCGACTCCCCGGCGTTGCACCTGATCCAGCAGATCCGTGACGAGGCCCACCGTTTTGCGATTACCGGGCACCGCGCGCGACGTGGCAAAACCCGCCGCACCTCAACCCTGGAAGGGGTTGCCGGGGTAGGGCCGACCCGGCGTCGGGACCTGTTGAAACATTTTGGTGGATTGCAGGAGCTGTCTCGTGCAAGCATCGACGAGATCGCCAAAGCACCGGGGATCAGTAAAAAGCTCGCAGAGTTGATTTATGCAAACCTGCACAGCGAGTAGAATGCCCCCTCACCTCGTAGCCAGTTGTGCCGATGAATATCCCTAATCTGATCACCGTACTACGCGTTCTGCTTATCCCGATCTTTATTCTGCTGTTCTACATGCCGTATCACTGGAGCTACATGGCCGCCAGTTCGGTCTTTGCGTTCGCTGCGGCGACGGACTGGCTGGACGGTTACCTGGCCCGCCGGCTGGAGCAGAGCACCCCGTTCGGGGCGTTTCTCGATCCGGTGGCAGACAAGCTGATGGTCGCCGTGGCCCTGGTGCTGTTGGTCCAGGAGCACGCCAACCTGTGGCTGACCTTGCCGGCAGCCGTGATCATTGGCCGCGAGATCGTCATTTCCGCCCTCAGGGAGTGGATGGCCGAACTGGGCGCACGGGCCCAGGTGGCCGTGTCGAACCTGGGCAAATGGAAAACCGCCGCGCAAATGCTCGCGCTGGTGATCCTGCTGGCCAACCCGTCGGACTTCAGCTTCTGGGTACTGGTGGGCTATGCCTTGCTGCTGGTCTCGGCCGGCTTGACCTTGTGGTCCATGGTGCAATACCTGCGCGCCGCCTGGCCGCACCTGAAAACCGACGTGCAGAAAAAATAAAACTTTTTTGAATCAAAGGGTTGACGCGTATTCGAATTGCTATAGAATACGCCACACCAAGACGCGGGAATAGCTCAGTTGGTAGAGCACGACCTTGCCAAGGTCGGGGTCGCGAGTTCGAGTCTCGTTTCCCGCTCCAAAATATAGATCTGTAAAAGTCAATGACTTGTGCAGATCAACAAAAAAGACGCTTCGGCGTCTTTTTTCGTTCCAGTACTATCCGCCGACATCGATTATCCAACAAATTTGACATACACCAGTTCAGGGTCGTGTTCGTCAAGATTATCGATTCGCCCGCTCGGTACAAAACCCGCTTTCTTGAACAGTAACTGCGAAGCCGTGTTGGATGCATTGGTTGAAGCAAACAGCTTGGCTGTCTTGCACGCGGCTTCGGCTGCCGCTAGTAAATCGAGCGCTATGCCTTGCCGTTGCTGTGTCGGTGACACGACCACCAGCTCAACGAAGCCATGGCTGAAAAAATCATCGGTAAGTACCAGGTAACCTGCGCACTGATCGGCAGCGACGGCGACCAGGCATTGCTGGCGAACGACGGCATCATGGATAAAGTCGCGACGACTGGCGTGTTGCGTCGCATAGGTATCCAATGCGATCAGTGCGGGCACGTCCTCGGTCGTCCCGTGGCGGATGAGCCAGTTCAAGCTGATGGGGAACAGGGGGCTGCCGTGGGGCATTGAGAGCATCCTCCAGCCGGTGCTGGTATCGAACGTGTGTTCATCGATTGAGGGTATAGACCTTGTCCGTATTGGCATTCAAGGGCTGTGAGCTGCCGCCGCACACTGCTGCGTGAATCCCTGTGGCAGCAGGTGCGGCGGCGCTAGGTCAAAGCTTCGGCAACTGCCCGATACGCCCCATCATTTCCGTGACGATCTGCAGGTCCAGCATGAACTGTTCGACGGTTTTGAACTCGTTGTCGTTGTGCCCGGTGTACTTGACGTCGGGCATGGCCAGGCCGAATTGCACGCCGTTGGGCAGTTCATGCACCGAGGTGGCACCGGCGGAGGTGCCGAACTGGTGTTTCATGCCCAGGTTTTCGCTGGCCACGGCCAGCAGGGCCTTGACCCATTCACCTTCGGGGTTGCGGAACATCGGTTCGGCGATCGAGTAGTCGAAGGCTGGCGCGATCCCGGTCTTGTTGCTCCAGGCACTGAGTTTGTCGGCGATTTCGCTCTTCAGTACCTCGGGAGACTTGCCCTTCGGCACCCGCAGGTTGACTGCCAGCTTGAAGGTTTTGTCGTCCATGCCGACGTAGGTCAGGGAAGCGGTCAGCGGTCCCATGAAAGCATCGGCAAAGCCAACCCCCAGTTTGCTACCCAGGTAGTCCAGGCCCCAGTTGTCGGCGGCGTAGCGGGCTGCGTCGGTGATCTGGTTGTGCTTGAGCGCGACCTTGCCGTCGAGGCCGTTGATGAAGTCGAGCATCCGGGCCACCGGGTTGACCCCGGACTCAGGCTCGGAGGAGTGGGCGGAAACGCCAGTGACGATCAGTTGCACGTCTTTGCCGACGACCTTGGCGGTCACAGTGAAATTGCCACCGTTGCGCTTGGCGTAGTCGGCGCCGGCTTGTTGCAGGCTGGCGGCCAGTTCGGCGGGTTGCTCGGTGAGCAGGGTGGCGACCGAGGTCGACGGAATCTGGTTGGTCGCCAGCCCGCCGGTCATGGTGCTGATTTCGGCGCCTTTGCCCTCGGCGGCGCGCCGGGTAAAACTGGCCATGACCGTGCCGTAGCCTTTCTCGGCGATCACCACCGGGTAGCCGCCATCCAGGGCCAGGTTGTAGTTGGGCGTCGGATTGCGCTCGAAGTAATAGGGGATGGCATCGCCGCTGGTTTCCTCGGTGGTGTCCACCAACAGCTTGAAATTGCGTGCCAGTGGCAGCTTCTCGTCCTGGATGATCTTCATCGCGTAGAGGGTCACCACGATGCCGTTTTTGTCATCCTCGGTGCCGCGGCCGTACATGCGGTCGCCAATCAGGGTGACCTTGAACGGGTCCAGCCGGGTGCCGTCTTCCAGTACCCAGTTCTCTGGCGTCACGGGCACCACATCGGCGTGGGCGTGGATGCCGACGACTTCATCGCCAGCGCCGTCGAGGGAGATTTCATAGACCCGGTTGTCGATGTTGCGAAATTTCAGGTGAAAGGACTCGGCCAGGCCCTTGATCTTGTCGGCGATCTTGAGGAACTGCGGATTCTCGTGCTGCGGTACGCCTTCGATCTCGAAGGTCGGGATGGCCACTAGTTCGCGCAGGGTCTCGGTGGCAGCGCTGCCATATTTGACTCGCGCGTAGAGGCCCAGCAGGCGATGGATTTCATTCTGCTGCTCGGCGTTCAGGCTCTGGTTGGCGAGGAAGGCATTGATGGCCGGGGCGAGGTCGTCGTTTTTCGCCAGCTCGCTTTTGCTCAGGCGCGTGAGGAACTGCCTGAAGTCCGTGACTGAGCTGTTGTTGAAGGTCTTGAGGATGGCCGCGCTTTGTTGCGGGGTGATATTGGCGTGGGCCGGCGTGGTGAACGACGCCAGGCTGGCCAGCATCAGGGTGGTTGCGGCCAGGTGCTTGAGGGAAAAATCCATGGTGGTGGGCATTCCTTTGCAGGGGTGTAGGGGAGATGAAACAAATCATTTCCAAATTAACACCACAAGGCTGCGAAAGGGCAGCCCCTGAAGTGGGATCTGTCCCACAGAAATGTAAGTGCGCCCCACATGCCCAATCCTGAGCAAGGCGCCTGTACTTGCCAGCGCAGCCTTACTGTCCAGCGGATTGTGGACGTTGATCGACAGGTGGCCAGATTTTTTCCATCTCGAGTACTTCAACCGATCCGCCGGGGGACTGGACCGTTGCCGACAGCGCTGGGAGTATTTTTTTGTCCTGAGTGCGGGGCTGGCGGTCAAAGTTGACGGTTACGCGAGTGCCGTCGGCGAATTGTGAGCGCTGTACCAGGCGGTCGCGGGACAGGGTTTCAAAGTGAGTCATGGCCTGGGTGAACAAGCGCTGATGCAGGGGCGAAAAGACCCGGTCATAGGCTTGAATCAACGGCAGGTCGCGACGCAGCACCGGGTCGCTCAGGTGATACAGCGGTGGCACCATGTACAACAGTTGCAGCAATGCCGTCTGGTCGCGTTCGGTGGTGAACTTCAGCGAGCCATATTCCCAATGATGGGTGCTGACGATGCTGTCGTGCAGGGCGATTTCATACAGTGGCAGGCGAAACTGTGGACGCGTCACATAACGCGCTACCGAATCCGCCAGCGGTACGGGTTGAAAGTACAGCGAGGGTGCTTCCGGCGGCCAGTATCGGCCTCGGTAGTAAGGTGAGCGGGGATCCTGGATGGCGGGGTCCATCCAGGCAAAAGGCGGTGTCAGCACACCGTGGGCAAACGCCACCTGTGCGGCAAACATGGAAAGCACGCCCTCACTTCCGGTGACCAGGCCATGGGTCAGGGCAGGGTACTCCAGGCGCCGACGGTGGGCCTGGGCGTCGTCAGCCTGATTCATTTCCCGCCCAGGCGTGTAGTCCTCCAACATGGGGCCGGCGCCGTCGACGTCGAGAAAATAGCTGTTCAACTGCCCGGCCCCAGCGACGGCACTGATGCGCCGCTGGGCATAGGGCTCGACGACCTGAGGGTTGGCATACACCCCACGACCTGCAAAACCGACCGCAAGTTTACCGTCCTGGTCACGATAACCCGCGCCAGCCAGCGCATTGCCCATTTGCGCGGTTGGCCAGGTATTGGCCAGGTCCTCCCGATGGGCGCTGCCATAGCTGTCATATACCCCCACCAGATACCCTGCGGCTTTGGCAGCGGCCACGGCCTCGGGGCGCCAGAAACTCGATAGCCAGTTATCGGCGCCCAACCAGGCGCGCTGTAGTCCGGCTGTGCGCAAGGCATCGATGGTGCTGGTGGACAGTCCATCGCCCCATTGTGCCGGCGGCTGCAGGGTTTCACCGAAGGTCTCCAGCAGTTGTTCGCGAACCGTGCGCCCCCAGGCTACTTCGGCCATGGGGTCGTGCTTGCCCGGCAGCGGCGCCACTGGCATGCGGGGCACTGTCTGGCGCAGGCCGCTGTTGAGGGCGTGGATCAATGGCTGTCGCCGCCAGGTGCTGAGACTGCCGTTGACCGACTCGTTGAACGCCGCTTCGAATAGGTCCCGGGTCTGCGTGTCAAACAGCTGCCACACGCGAACGGCCAGGCTCCCCGATACCTGTCGGCCCGCCTGCAGGCGCTGGAGAAAGCCAGGCCAGTCGGCGATGTCGGCGGCTTTCAACAACCCGCTGTCCCAGAGATAGATGTGGGCGGCACCGCCGAGTCTGGCGGTGGCAGGCAGGGTCTTGATCTTTTCGTCCAGCGAGACGAACTGGCCGGTTTGTTGCAACCAGTCTCGGTAACGCCGCGCCCCGGCCATGACGTCCGGGCCGGCAATGTGCAGGCGTACGATGTAGGGTGCGTCCGGGGCCAGCCGGGTGAATGCATGGCGCAGTCGCATTTGCGGGCGCCCTCCGGTATCGACAATCGAAAATTCCGTGTTCAGCGGCGTCTCGACCATCCAGGTGAGCGAGTGCTTCTTGCGCAGTTCGGTCCAGAACGGCATCGACAATGCACCGGCGACACTTTCGTTTTGATAGCGGCGCACCAGCCAGTCCAGCCAGCCCGGATCGGTACTGGGTACGTAGTTGCCCTCGCCAAAGGGAAAGGCATAAGCGTCGATCGCAGAAGGTTGGGCCGAGATCGGCCAATCCAGCGTGGCGGGTTGTGCGGCGCGGATGCTGACCTGGAGGTCATTCTGGTCGCGCGTGACGGCGATATCGAAACGCTGTCGCCCCTGCTGGATCTGCCATCTTTCAGCAGTCAGGGGGGTGGTGTTTGCACCGCTGAAAGCGGGAGCCGCGAGGGGCAATGTGGGACCTGTAGGTGGCATGAGTTCGATGGCCAGGGTAGCCCGATCGATTCGCCAGGTACCGGCTGCCGTTGGCACTTCGTGCCAGTCCGTGACTGCGGCGAGGGCACTTACACTCAGGCCGCAGAGCAGCAACAGCAATATCCCACGAAGTACCTGCCAGGCCATGCCTCGACTCCTTGTCGTCGTCAATCACGCTAGCGCATGGGTTCGAGCAGTAAACAGCGGTCTTGCGCCGGTGACTGAGTACCGTACTCATCGCCGTCGCCACTGCCAACGGGTTGTTGCGTGAAATGCATTCAACATGTAAGCGCCGGGATGGAACTAACCTTCACGTCAGCCTCTATATTTCAACGGCCCCCAAAAAAACAAGGAACGCTCCATGTCCAGATCTCGTGCGTTGATTGCAGCTGTTACGTCTCTTGCATTGGTTTGCGGCTCGGCGTTGGCATGGGCCGATCCAGGGAATGGCAAGGGCCAGGGGAACGGCAAGGGAAACCCGCCCAATAGCCAGGCGCATGGCAATCAAGGTGGGCATGGCAACCAGGGCAAAAACCCCGCAGGCGGTGATTGGGGTAACGGTCCGAGCATCAACCGCAACAGTGTGCTGGGAATTGTCGGCGGCTACCGGGACTACTGGAGCCCCGGACCGGCCTTACCGCCTGGGATTCAGAAGAACCTCGCACGGGGCAAGCCCCTGCCGCCCGGCATCGCCAAGAAGCTCGATGGCCGGCTGGTTGGCCACTTGCCCCATTACGATGGCTACGAGTGGCAGCAGGCGGGTACGGACTTGATTTTGGTGGCCTTGGCTACCGGGCTGATTTATGAAGTGCTCACGGGAGCCTTTGATTAACGCACCCGGCTGTGGGCCTCCATCCGTCGTGTGGCTTGAACTGGATGGGGTTTTTCGCGTCTGACCCTATGCGGTATCCACCCTTATCGGAAGCACATCATGCTTTTAAAGAACAAAAGTCTGTTTGCTGTTATGTCCTGCGCCCTGATGCTTGCAGCAGCGCCTTTACTCCCTGCTGACCTGTCCATCATGAACTCCGCCTATGCGAAGGAAGGTGGTGGTGGTGGTGGTGGTGGTGGTGGTGGTGGTGGTGGTGGTGGTGGTGGCGGCGGTCACGGTGGCGGTGGCGCAGGTGCTGGCCATGGTGGCGGCACCGGTGGCGGCCACGCCGGCTCGGGTCACTCGGGCAGTAATGGCCAGGGCAAGGGGTTGAGCAGCGATCACGCCGGTAAGGCCGTTCGCGATCATGGTATCAGCGGCAATCAATACGGCAGTGAGCGTAATGATGATCGTGGGCATGGCACCACGACCTCGGGCATTGCCCAGTCCAAAGATACCCGTGGCGTGACTAAGGCCACTGCAATTTCGACTTCGACACCTGGCGATCACAACACCAAAGGCTTGAGCAAGGCCGGGCCATCGGCAACCAAAAAATCCTATTGATCGACCTTCGCTGCACCCACACGACACCTGTGCGCGTTGCGCGCAAGGGTGTCGTGGCACTTCAGCCGGGTCAGTGCGTCTTTGGCCGGTGAATCAGCAAGTGCTCAGTCGCCGTTGTACTTGGGTGCTGATCGGGTGCCAGGAACCGGACGAGCGCTGTGTCGGCCGAATGGCTCGGAGGCGCTGAGAATCGACAGTTCGATGCGTCCGCAGTGTGGGCACAGGGCCTTGATCTTGGCCTTGGCCGCGCTGTCGGTGTCGGCCATCACTTCGCCGTAGACCGCGTGCTGGGCGTGATCTTTCGGGTAAGCGGTGTAATCGTAGAGCCGCATGGTTCAAACCTGAGGTGGAGAGTCTGCCGCCGAACTCAAAGGTATAGGTCGCCAAGGCCGGTTCGTCCAGTGTCAGGTTTGAAAGGTGACTGGCGGTTCACCTTGCTACATCGGCTTTACGCTCAGTCACCCCGGCAGGGCAGGCTGCGAGTCCTTGAACTGGGCGAGCTCCAGGGTGATTTCCTTGGCCACCTGATTGATTTCGCCGCGCAGCCATCTGTGCGCGGGCGATGCGTGCAGGCGTTCGTGCCAGACCTGGGAGACGGTGAAGCCCGCTACCGCTACTGGCGGTTCGAACAGTTGCAGGGGGACTTCCCTGGCGATGCGCAGGGCCGTCAGCTCGGCGATCATGCCGATCATGTCGGTTTGCGAAATCAGGATGTGCGCCAGCAGGAAGTGCGGCACCGTCAGGGAGGTCTTGCAGCGGATGTCATGTTGTTCGTAGAGGCTGTCGATGGCCTCCTTGACCGCCCCATGGTTGCTGCTGATACGCAGGTGCTTGCCGTTGCGAAATTGCTCCAGGGAAAGGCTGCCGTTGATCTCTGGGTGGCCGACGCGCACCACTGACTTGAGCCGGTCGGAGAACAGTTTGCGCACGTGGAAGTTGGCCGGGGCAGTCTTCTCGTTCCAGATGATCAGGTCGAGCTTGCCGTCCTTGAGCAGCGGCAGATCCTCTTTGGGGCGCAGCGGCTGGATGTTCAGCTCGACCCCGGGCGCGACCTCGGCGAGGCGCACCATCAGGCGCGGCAAGAGGATAAAACCGATGTAGTCGGTGGTGGCGATTTCGAAGCTGCCCTGGAATTGCCCGGGGTCGAAAGCCTTGACCGGCTCGATCAGCTTGTTCAGCGCCGCCAGGCTTTGCTGCAACGGCTCCACCAGCTCCAGGGCGCGGCTGGTCGGCAGCATGCCACGGCCCATGGAGACGAACAGTGGATCGTTGAACAGCACGCGCAGGCGAGCCAGGGTATGGCTCACCGCCGACTGGGTCATGTTCAGTTGCTCGGCGGTGCGGGTGACGTTGCACTCGTTGAGCAGGCAAAAGAACACGTGCAAGGATTTCATATCGACGTTTTGCATGTGCCGGGCGCTGGCCTCGCGGTGAAGGATGGACAATACCGGCCGCCACTTTACCGAGGTTTGCGCCCGAAAGCTGGTCAACGCTTCAGACCATCGGCACCAGCGTATGGGCGAAGTCCTTGCGCCGCTCCATCAGTTGCAGGGTCTGGGCCTGCGCCGCCTGGAGCAAGGCCGTCTCGTCGACCAGGGTACTGCGGCCGTTTTCCAGGATCACCTTGCCGTCCACCAGCACGGTTTTCACGTTCGAGCCACGGGCCGAGTACACCAGGTTCCACAGCACGTTGGTCTGTGTCCCTTCCCAGACGATCGGGCACATGTTCGGCTGAGCCAGGTCGAGCAGCAGCAGGTCGGCACGCTTGCCGACTTCGATCGAGCCGATCTCCCGGTCCATGCCCAGTACCCGGGCACCCTCGATGGTTGCCATGCGCAAGGCGACATTCGCCGGCAGGGCGGCGGCATCCAGGCGGTGGGCCTTTTGCAGCAGTGAGGCGAATTTCATTTCTTCGAACAGGTCGAGGCTGTTGTTGCAGACGTTGCCGTCGGTGCCCAGGCCGACGCGGATGCCGGCGGCGAGCATTTCCGGAACCCGGGCGATCCCGCTGGCCAGCTTGGCGTTGCTGCTGGGGCAGTGGGCGACCGCGGTGCCGGTGTCGGCCAGGCGCTTGATCTCTTCATCGTTGAGCCAGACGCAGTGGGCGATCAGGGTCTTTTCGCCGAGGATGCCCATCTGGTCCAGCATCGGGATCGAGCGTTTGCCGAAGTGCTGGAGCACCGCCTGTTCTTCCTCCTTCTGTTCGCAGGCGTGGGTGTGGATGCCGATCCCGTAGTCGCGCGCGCAGTCGCGGGCATGGGCGTAGGCCTTGGGTGAGCAATAGAACAGGTGCTCCAGCCCCATCCACACTCGCACGCGGCCGTCGTGGGCCATGTGATGGGTTTCGATCAGCTTGCGGTTGGCCTCCGGGCTTTCGAAGAAGTCTTTGCCGGGCAGGTCGGCGGCATAGGGCGCCAGGTGTACTCGAATGCCGATTTCGCCGGCGGCGTCGGCGCAGCGGTGCATGAAGCGGTACATGTCCATGACGCAGGTGGTGCCGCTCTTCAGGGCTTCCAGGTAGCACAGGCGCGCGGCGTGGTAGGCGTCCTCGGCGTTCATGGCGCGGTGTTCGAGCTGGTAGTAGGGCAGCCATTGCATCAGCGGCATGTTTTCGGTGATGCCGCGCATCAGGCTGGAGTGCGAGTGGGCATCGACCAGGCCTGGCAACAGGGCCATCTGGCCTTGGCAATCGATGACTTTGGCGTCGGCGGGCAGGGGCATGTGTTCGCCCTGGCCGATGGCTTCGATGACGCCGTCGCGGATGACCACGTGGCCGTTGGCGAGGACCTGGTCCTGGGGGTTGACGGTGAAGATGATGGCGTTGCGGATCACGGTGTAGGTCATGGGTGGGTCCTTGTTTTTTTATGGTTGGAGGGGGGGCGCACGAGGCGGCCTGCTGGGTTCTTACTGTAGGAGCGAGCGCCCGCTTGCGGCGCCCGCTTGCGGCTTGCTCGCGATGGCGACTTGCGCCACACCATAGATCTCGGCAATGCCCCCAATCCCCCCACCTAATACTGCACCCGCATCACCAGGAACACCGACAACGCCGCCACCCACCACATGATGGGCTTGACCGTGTGTGCCTTGCCGATCAGCAACTTGAGCAGGACGAAGACGATGAAGCCCAGGGCGATGCCCAGGGTGATGGAGTAGGTCAGGGGAATCAGCAGGATCACCAGGAATGCCGGGATCGCTTCTTCATAGGACTTCCAGTCGATTTTGCTGATGGTGTCCATCATGAACACGCCGATCATGATCAGCACCGGCGCCGTGGCGATTGCCGGGACCAGGGACAGCAGGGGGGAGAGGAACAGGAATGGCAGGAACAGCACGGCGGCGACCAGGGCGACCATGCCGGTGCGGCCGCCCTGGGAAATGCCGGCGGCCGATTCGATGTAGGCCGTTGCCGGGCTGGTGCCCAGAGGCGCGGAGGCCAGGGCCGCGAGGGCGTCGACGTGCATTGACTGCTTGATGTTGCGCGGGTTGCCGTCGGCGTCCTTGAGGTCGCCCGCTTCGGAGATGCCGAGAAAGGTCGACAGCGACTCGAAGAAGTTGGTGAACACCAGCACGAAGATGTACGGCAGGTATTCGATGTGCAGCGAGCCCAGCAAGTCGACCTGGCCGAGGAAGCTGAAGTCCGGCGCGGCGAACAGGCCGCTCCAGTTGACCAGCGTGACCGTGCTGGCGCCTTCGGGCCAATAGGCTGTGGCATCGCCCCACAGGCGGCCGATCGGGATCGCCAGCAAGGTGGTGCAGATGATCCCCAGGATCAGCGCCCCCGGCACCTTGCGCGCCACCAGGGCAATGGTGATCACCAGGCCTGCGAGGAAGGTCAGGATGATCGGATTGAACGGTGCCGCGTGCACCACGGTGAACGGGTCGGCGCTGATGAACTTGGCGTTCACCAGGCCGATCAGTGCAATGAACAGCCCCATGCCACAGGAAATAGCATTGCGCAGGCTCGCCGGGATACCGTCGATCACTGCCTGGCGCACGTTGAAGAACGCCAGCACAGTGAAGATCACACTGGCCCAGAGCACGCAGCCCAGGGCGATTTGCAGCGGAATCTTGGCCCCGACCACCATGGTGTAGGCGAACAGGATATTGATCCCCATGCCGGGGGCGATGAGGATTGGGTTGCGCGCGTACAGGGCCATCGCCAGGGTGCCGAGAAAACTCACCAGCACAGTGGCAGTGACCCCGGCGGAGAAGGGGATGCCGGCCGCCGCGTTGATGTCCGGGTTGACCACGATCACGTAGGCCGCCGCGAGGAAGGTGGTGGCCCCGGCGATGATCTCGCGCCGCAGGGTCGAACCTTCACGATGGATGCCGAAGTAGTTTTCCAGCCATAACCTGAGTCTTGCGATTAACCCGATGGGCGCATCGCGCAAACTGACCGGTTGGTTCATGTTGATCTCCTCAAAGCGGCAAGGCTCGGTTGTTTGTTGTTGTTATATTTTTTTGGTTTGATTCGAGTCGAACATGGGTCAGGCGGTTGCAGTGGCGAAAATCCCCGACATCACAGTGAAACCGGGCAAGCGTTTGATCCGGTCGGTCCAGCGCCGGATCGCGGGGTAGTCGATCAGGCTGATGCCAGCCTCGTCGGACAACATCACATAGGGAAAGCAGGCGATGTCGGCCACGGTCGGCAAAGGTCCGCTGCAGACCCATCCCTGGTGTTGCCGCTCGCTGAACCACAGTTGTTCGTCGAGGATGCGGAACAGGGCGTGGGCGCCGTCGCGGGCTTTTTCGGCGTCAAGATCATAGTTGAAAACATCCGCCAGGCGCGCGGCCGAGGCAGTGGCTGTGATGCTGTCGGCAAACGCCAGCCACATGTTGACCTCGCCCAGGCGGCGCGCGTCCTGCACCGGGTACCAGGTGCCGCTGGCATCGTAGCGGGCGGCCAGGTAGGTGAGGATCGCCTGGGCGTCGCGCAGGACATATCCGTCGTCGTCGAGCACCGGCAACTGGCCGAGGGGGTTGATGGCCAGGAAGGCCTCGCCCTTGTGCTCCTTGCCCGGGTAGAACTCCAGGTCCACCGTGCTGAAACTCACGCCCAGCAGGTTCATGAACAGGCGCAGCTTGTAGCAGTTTCCGGACAGCTCGTAGTTGTAGAGTGTGATCACCTGCCTGCTCCCTTAAAGATCGAGCACCAACAGCTCGGATTTGCTGCGCGATACACAAGGCATCAGGCAGTGGTTGGCTTGCCGCTCTTCGCGGGTCAGGTAGACGTCGCGGTGCTCCGGTTCGCCATCCACCACCGCAGTGCGGCAGGTCCCGCACACACCTTGTCCGCACGAGGTGTCGAGCGTTATCCCGCGGGCCTTGAGGCTGTCCGCCAGGCTGACGCCGGCCGCTACGGTAAATTCCTCGCCGCTGCGTTGCAGGCGTACACGGAAGGGTTGGTCGTGGTCGTGGCTGACCTCGTTGGCGAACAGTTCGAAGTGCACCTGGCTGTCGCTCCAGCCGGCTTCGCTGGCCAGGGTGCTGACCAGGTCGATCAGGGCCTTGGGGCCACAGACATACAGGTGGGTGCCGGCGCTTGCCTGTTGCAGCACGATGCGCAGGCGTTCGCGGGTCTGTTGCGGGTCCAGGCCGGTGTGGATGCAGTTGTGCCGCAGTTGGTGCAGGCGCTCGGGGAACGCCACGTGGGATTCGCTGCGCACGAAATAATGCAACTCGTAAGGCCGTTCGGCGGCCTGCAGGGCCGCGCCCATGGCCAGCAGCGGAGTGATGCCGATCCCGCCGGCAATCAGAATCCCGGCGGTGCCTGGGACCAGGCGAAAATTATTCTTCGGCGCCGAGATGCGCAGGCGCTCACCGGCTTTGAGGTCGTGGTGCATCGAACGAGAACCACCACGCGACTGCGCCTCCAGCTTGACCCCGATCACCAGGTGCTCACGCTCGTCGGGGGCGTTGACCAGCGAGTACTGGCGCACCAGCCCGCCGGGTGTATGCACATCGATGTGGGCACCTGCTTCGAAGCTGAAGCCGCCATCGGCGGGCAGGGCCAGCTTGAGGGCGACGATCTCGCTGGCGGTGGTCCAGTGCTGCAACACCTCGACTTCCAGGGTCTGCGCCGGACGGCGTACCACTGTGGCGGGCGCGATGCGCAGGCTGTCAGGGGGCCGGCTGCTGGCGATCAGTCCGGCCTGGTTTTCCAGGCGCTGGCGCAGCACGTTGAGGATCCGGTTATGCCAGCGCAGTGGGTCGATGCCGGGGCGCCCGACGAGGGTGCTGCTGTGCACGATGGTGCGCTCGGCACTCGCCGGCTGTAGCCAGAATTGCACCTGGCAGGGCTGCTCGGCGCTGCGCCAGGACAGTTGCAATGTGTTGTCGGTCTGTTGCAGTTGCACCGAGTCGAGCTGGCAGTCCGGATCCAGTTGGGCGTAACCGGCCAAGGCCTGGCGCACGTCGACGAGGGCGGCCTGGAAGGGCAGGCTGCGCAGGTGCAAAGCCAGGGGTGGCAAAGCCGCTGCTGGCAGTTCTTGAGCCTGTTGCGCCTGCAGGTTGACCCAAATCATCCCGTGCGCTTCGCTCACCGCAAAGGTCCGCGCGCACACGCTGGCCGGCGGGGTGCTTTGCGAGGCCGCCGGAATCAGCGTGCAGCGGCCATCACCGCCCTGGTACTGCCAGCCGTGGTATTGGCAGCGCAGCCGGGAGCCGAGGTTGACGCCCAGGGTGAAACGCACGCTGCGGTGCGGGCAGCGGTTTTCCCAGGCGTTGACCCGCTGCTCGTCATCGCGCCAGAGCGCCAGTTCCACCCCGAGCAACTGACCGTGAAACACATGGTGCGGGGCCAGGTCGCTGCTCTGCGCCACCGGGTGCCAACGATTATCGGTCTGCTTCATGGCTGGCCTCCTGCAGCCTGTGTCGGCTGGTAAGTGCCGTAGCGAATGCCCTTGTCGCGCAACCAGCGGCGATAGGCACTGGACATCGCGTCGGCCCGGGTCGGGATCTCGAATTTCGGGTCCAGGGGCAGGGTCCGGGGCAGGTGGTTGGAGAGGATCATCAGGTCCTGGCTGAAAATGGTCTGCTGGAACAGGCGCAGATCGCGGTCGCTGCTGGTGGCGTCGACATAGGCCAGGACCACGTGGGCGATGCACCACTCTTCATCCAGCGGCTGGACAAACAGGCAGATGGCGTCGCGTCGCTCTGGCTGCTCGGGGCTGGTCTTGTACAGAATGGCGACGAAGGGGCGGGTCACGCGGTACACGTAGTGCGCCTCGATCGCTTGTTTCGACCCGGCGGCTGCCATGGGCTGGAATATGCGGCAGTCGGTGGCCAGGATCTCGTCCCGCTCCTGGTCGACCTCTACCTTATAAGTGCTGATATCGGTGTAGGGTTCGGCCCCGAGAAAGCCGGTATGGACGTAGGGGAAGTGCGCCATGTCGAGAAAGTTTTCCACCACGCGCAGGCCCGAGGCATGCACCTTCATTGAACCGGCCCCCAGCACCCGGCGGTCTGGTTCATCGAACTCCGCTATCTGGAAAAATCCCGCGTCGGGTTCGCCCAGGCAGACCCAATGGGTGTGATACAGGGTCGTGGTGCGACAAGGCGCGCCGCTGTCGTCGGCACGGATGGCGCTGAAGTGGCCCGCGCCGTCGCGACCAAAGCGGATCTCGTGGCCCAACAGCTGCGTACGGTAAATCCTGCCATCGACCAGGTCTTCCACGACGGCCAGTGGATACCACTGGTTCCAGATGCTCGATTCGATGCTCATAGGTTCCTCACCGGCGGATTTTTGTTTTTCCCCGACAGTAGAGAAATCCACGGCATGAAACTAACGAGTAATGCTAATGGCTGGTATGAAAAAAAATACTACCTGGAAAAATGACCGGGTAGGCACCGCCAACATCGCCGATGGGGCCCGCCCAGTTCCCCTCAGTGAGAGTGCCGTGGCTCGCCGCTGCGGGCGATGATGCGCAGGTGCAGGGTGGCCGGTTCCAGGCAGCCGCCGGTGGACAGTTGCCCGACCAGTTGCCGGTAGAGTTCCTGCCACGGGGTTTGCGAGGCCGGGATGTTTGGCTCCCAGGCTGCTCGGCGACGGGCCATTTCGGCTTCGTCGACCAGCAGGTTGACCGTTCGCGCATTGAGGTCGACGCTCAGCCGGTCATTGGTTTTCAGCAGGGCCAGGCCACCGCCCACGGCGGCTTCCGGGGACATGTTGAGGATCGACGGGCTGGCCGAAGTACCGCTCTGGCGGCCGTCGCCCAGGCACGGCAGGGAGTCGATGCCTTGCTTGATCAGCGCCGCGGGTGGGGCCATGTTCACCACCTCGGCACTGCCGGGGTAACCCACGGTGCCGACGCCACGGATCACCAGGATGCAGCGCTCGTCGATTTCCAACGCTGGGTCGTTGATCCGCGCGTGGTAGTCCTCCGGCCCCTCGAACACGATGGCCCGGGCTTCGAAGCTGTTCTCCGCGCCGGGTTCCGACAGGTAGGTCTTGCGGAACGCTTCGCCCACCACCGACATCTTCATGATCGCGCTGTCGAAGAAGTTGCCGCTGAGCACGATGAAGCCGGCGCGGTGCTTGAGCGGGGTGTCGAAGGGGTGGATCACGTCGGTGTTGCTGGTCAGGGTGCTGCGCACGATCTCGCCGATGGTCTGGCCGCTGACGGAGGCGCAGTCCTCGTGCAGGCGACCGGCCTTTTGCAGTTCGTGCATCACCGCCGGTACGCCGCCGGCGCGGTGGAAACCTTCGCCCAGATACTTGCCGGCCGGCATGCAGTTGACCAGCAGCGGCACGTCTTCGCCAATCCGTTGCCAGTCATCCAGGCTCAGCTCGACGCCCATGTGCCGGGCGATGGCGATCAGGTGCGGTGGGCAATTGCTCGAGGCGCCCAGGGCCGAGGCCACGGCAATGGCGTTCTCGAAGGCTTCGCGGGTCATGATCTGCGACGGTCGCACATCCTGGCGCACCAGCTCGCAGATGCGCTTGCCGGTGGCATAGGCCATCTGGCCGCGCTCGCGATAGGGCGCCGGAATGCTCGCGCAGCCGGGCAGGGACATACCCAGTGCCTCGGCCAGGGCGTTCATCGACAAGGCCGTGCCCATGGTGTTGCAGTGACCCACCGAAGGCGACGCCGCGGTGGTCATTTCCATGAAGCCTTCGTAGTCGATATCGCCGGCGGCGAGCAGGTTGCGCGCATGCCAGAGCACGGTGCCGGAGCCGATCAGTTCACCCTTGTGGTGACCGTCGAGCATCGGCCCGCCCGACAGCACAATCGCCGGCAGGTCGGTGGTCGCGGCCGCCATCAGGCAGGCCGGCGTGGTCTTGTCGCACCCGGTGGTCAGTACTACGCCATCGAGTGGATAGCCGTGGAGGATTTCCACCAGCCCCAGGTAGGCCAGGTTGCGGTCCAGCGCGGCGGTGGGACGGCGAGTCTGCTCGGCAATCGGGTGCACCGGGAATTCCATGGGAATGCCGCCGGCATCACGGATCCCGGCCTTGACCCGTTGCGCCAGCTCCAGGTGGTGCCGGTTGCAGGGCGTCAGGTCGCTGCCGGTCTGGGCGATGCCGATGATCGGGCGACCCGATTGCAGCTCTTCACGGGTCATGCCGTAGTTCATGTAGCGCTCGACATACAGCGCCGTCATGTCGGCGTGGGCCGGGTCGTTGAACCATTGCTCGCTACGCAGCGGGCGTTTCGGGGTGTCACTCATGATTCATAGCTCTCTTATAATTGGATGAATCGACAACCGGCGTCGGGCTTTAGCGGGCGAGCAGGCCTCGGGACGCCAGGTTGCGCAACAAGGCGCCGACGCCAAAGGTCCAGGGCGTGGCGGCAGAACTGTGGGTCACGCGGTTGTGCAGGCTGCCGAGCAACGGGCTGCTGATGCGTACCTGGTCGCCCAGTTTGTGGGTGAAGCCGCTGCCGACGTGATCACGGTCCTCGGTCGGGGCGAACAGGGTACCGAGAAACAGCAGGAAACCGTCGGGATATTGGTGATTGGTGTTGAGGGTCTGCCCGGCCAAGTCCTCGGGATCACGGCTGATCTGGCTCATGGAGCTGGAACCGTGCATCCGGTAGCCGTCCGTGCCCTCGACCTGCAAGTCGACCACACAGGCGCGCACATCGTCCAGGCTGAACTGCTCGTCGAACAGGCGAATGAACGGGCCGATGGCGCAAGACGCGTTGTTGTCCTTGGCCTTGCTCAGCAACAGCGCGCTGCGACCCTCGAAATCCCGCAGGTTGACGTCGTTGCCCAGGGTCGCGCCGTGGATCTGCCCGCGGCTGTTGACCGCCAGCACCACTTCCGGCTCCGGGTTGTTCCAGATCGAGCCGGGATGAATGCCGATCTGGCTGCCGCTGCCGACGGCGGCGAGCACCGGCGCCTTGGTGAAGATTTCCGCGTCCGGGCCGATGCCCACTTCCAGGTACTGCGACCACATGCCTTGTTCGATCAACAGTGCTTTCAACTGCGCCGCTTGTGCGGAGCCGGGCACGATCGAGCGCAGGTTGTCGCCAATCACCCCATGGACGATAGCCCGCACCTGCTCGGCCTTGCCAGCATCGCCACCGGCCTGCTCTTCGATGACGCGCTCGATCATGCTCGCGGCGAAGGTCACGCCAGCGGCCTTGATCACTTGCAGGTCCAGCGGTGGCAGCAGGTAGGGTTGGCTCGGGTCGGCATCAGGGCCGGTATTGGCCAACAGGTTTTCGACGCTGGTCAGGAAAGTGCCAGGGGTTTGGCGTACTTCGGCCAGGGGCGCGTCCGACTCCAGCAAGTCACTCAGGGTCGCGAAGCGCTGCGACAGATCGAACACGCCATCGGCCCGCAGGACAATCAGCGAAGGGCCGGCAATCGGCCCTGGAACCCAGGCGCGACCAATCAAGGTACCGGCCACGCCATCGACCGGCAGGGTGTTCTCGGGAGTAAGCAGTAACGACATGGCAAATCTTCCTGGTCCGTAAAGGCTTCACGCTATGACTGGCACTCGATAAACTCCAATGAGATATTTTCAGTAATCGATAACTCCTGGTTATTGTTTGACGAGGCACACCCATGTCCGAACTGTCATTCTCCAGCTTCTGCGGCTGGCTCAAATTCCGCCATCTGCTGCTGATCGACACCCTGGGCCGCACCCGCAACATGCACTTGGCGGCGCAGCAGATGAACCTCAGCCAGCCGGCTATCAGCAAGATGCTCAAGGAAATCGAAAGCCTGCTGGGGTTTGCCTTGTTCGAGCGCCAGCCGCGCAGCATGCCGCCCACGGCGCTGGGCGAGCATGTCTTGCGGTATGCGCAGATCGCTCTGAATGACGCACGTTCGTTCGTCGAGCAGATCGGCAGCCTGCGTGAGGGCGGCCATGGTCATCTCAAGGTCGGCGGGATTTTTGCCGCCACCGCCATCGCCCTGCCCGAGGCGATTTTGCAGATCAAGCAGCGCTGGCCGCTGTTGTCGATCGAGGTGGTGGAGCAGACCAGCAACCACCTGATGGAGATGCTCGAAGAGAAAAAACTCGACCTGGCGGTGGCCCGGTTCACCGAGCACAGCCAGGAGCAACGCTACGACTTCCAGCCGCTAGCCCCGGAACCGTTCTGCATCGTGGTCAACAGCCGCCACCCGCTGGCAGACGCCGGGCCGATCTCCTTGCAGCAGTTGGTGGACCTGCCGTGGATTCTGTACCCGGTGGGCACGCCGATTCGTGCGCGCATGGAACTGGCCTTCGCCGAGGCTGGGGTGGCGCTGCCGCGCAATACCGTCGACACCATCTCGATGCAGACCTTTCTCCAGGTCCTGCAGCGCGGGCCGATGATCGGCATGCTGCCGGATGCCATGGTCTATCCACTCCTGGAAAACGGCCAGTTGAAAGCCCTCGACACGCCGCTGCACCTGGCGCCACAGGACTACGGCATCCTCACCCGCAAGGGCGAGCAACTGGTGGGGGCGGCCCTGGAGTTCGCGCAGATCCTCACGGACAACGCCCGCCTGGCCAGGGACCAGGTGGCTGAAAATGCGGCAGTCGCAGGTGAAACTCGATAACGCTTGGTTATCGGTTAATCCAAAAATGCCATTGGGAAAGAATCGATTCGCGGCAGTAGAGTACCGACCAGATTTCACTCTGGGTCAGGAGACTGTCATGCCCGAACTGTCTGGTCACAACTTCATCGCCGGTGGCCGTAGCGCCGCCGGCTCCGTGGTCCTGCACAGCGTTGATGCGACTACCGGGCAGCCGCTGCCCATCGCCTTTATCCAGGCCACGGCCGAGGAAGTGCACGCTGCTGCCACGGCGGCCCATCAGGCCAGCGCGATCTACAGCAATTTGCCGGCCGAGCGCCGGGCCGAATTCCTCGACACCATCGCCAGCGAGCTGGATGCCCTGGACGAGCAATTCGTCGCCCTGGTCTGCAGCGAAACCGCCTTGCCAGCGGCGCGCATCCAAGGCGAACGGGCCCGCACCAGCGGGCAGATGCGCCTGTTCGCCCAGACCTTGCGCCGTGGTGACTTCCTCGGTGCGCGGATCGATTTGCCGCTGCCCCAGCGCCAGCCTCTGCCACGGGTCGATCTGCGTCAGTGCCGCCTGGGCGTCGGCCCGGTCGCGGTGTTTGGTGCCAGCAACTTTCCCCTGGCCTTTTCCACCGCCGGTGGCGACACCGCTGCGGCCCTGGCCGCTGGCTGCCCGGTGGTGTTCAAGGCCCACAGCGGGCACATGGCGACGGCCGAGCAGGTAGCCATGGCAATCATTCGTGCCGCCGAGAAGACCGGCATGCCGGCCGGGGTGTTCAACATGATCTTCGGTGCCGGCGTCGGTGAGGCACTGGTCAAGCATCCGCTGATCCAGGCGGTCGGCTTCACCGGCTCGCTCAAGGGCGGCCGGGCGCTGTGCGACATGGCTGCTGCCCGGGCGCAACCGATCCCGGTGTTCGCCGAGATGAGCAGCATCAATCCGGTGCTGGTGCTGCCGCAGGCGCTGCAGGTGCGCGGCGAGCAGATCGCCCGCGAACTGGCCGCCTCGGTGGTGATGGGCGCCGGGCAGTTCTGTACCAATCCGGGCCTGGTGATCGGCATTCGTTCGCCAGCGTTCAGCGCTTTCCTGCAATCGCTCAGCGTGCTGATCGCCGAACAGCCTGGGCAAACCATGCTCAACGCGGGCGGCCTGCGCAGTTACGTCGAAGGCTGCGCCACCTTGCGCGCCCATCCCCAGGTCACGCACCTGGCCGGGCAGGCGCAGGAGGGCAATCAAGCCCGGGCGCAACTGTTCCTGGCCGACGTCCAATTGCTGCTCAGTGGTGATGAACTGCTGCAGGAAGAAATATTCGGGCCGGCCACCGTGGTGGTGGAAGTGGCTGATCGCGCTGAATTGCTGGCGGCCTTGCAGGGCCTGCGCGGGCAACTGACCGCCACCCTGCTGGGTGAGCCGGACGAGCTGGCACACGCTGCCGACCTGGTGGCGTTGCTGGCGCAGAAAGTCGGCCGGGTGCTGGTCAACGGTTACCCGACCGGCGTCGAGGTGTGTGACGCCATGGTCCACGGCGGCCCTTGGCCGGCAACTTCCGACGCCCGTGGCACCTCGGTGGGCACCCTGGCCATCGACCGTTTCCTGCGTCCGGTGTGCTACCAGAACTTCCCGGATGCCTTGCTTCCCGAAGCGCTGCGCAACAGCAATCCATTGGGGCTGACGCGCCTGGTCAACGGAGAAAAAACCACCCAGGCACTCTAGTCCACGCTGCATCGCCGGGTGAATTGCTCGCCCGGCGTGACCCATTCGATAAAAACAATCAGGCATGTCCACATGCCCAGGGGTTATCTCCATGCAAACGATATCCGAGCATCTGCCCGCGCAGGCGCAAGCCAGCGAACTCGACTTTGAAGACCGCACCTACCGCAAAGTGATCTGGCGCATCCTGCCGGTGCTGCTGCTGTGCTACATGGCCGCCTACCTGGACCGGGTCAACATCGGCTTCGCCAAGCTCGACATGCTCAACGAGCTGCAATTCAGCAACACCGTCTACGCCCTTGGCGCCAGCATGTTTTTCTGGGGCTACTTCCTCTTCGAAGTGCCCAGCAACCTGTTGCTGCATCGCTTCGGCGCGCGCTTCTGGATCGCGCGGATCATGCTCAGCTGGGCGGTGATCTCCATGGCGGTGGCCTATACGGTGCCGCTGGCGGGGTTCTTCGGGCTTGAGTCGAGCACCATGTTCTATGTGCTGCGATTCCTGCTGGGGATCTGTGAAGCGGGCTTCTTTCCCGGGGTGATCCTGTACCTCAACTACTGGTTCCCGACCCATCGCCAGAGCCGGGTGATGTCCGGGTTCCTGATGGCCATGCCGATCAGCCTGACCCTGGGCGGAATCCTCTCCGGCTGGCTGATGAACAGCATGCAAGGGGTGCATGGGCTGTCGGGCTGGCAGTGGATGCTGATCATCGAGGGCATTCCTTCGATCATCATGGCCTTCGTGGTCATCGTTTGCCTGGCCGATAACATTGACAAGGCCAAGTGGCTGTCAGCCGCCGAGAAAGCCATGCTCAAGGCCAACCTGCAGACCGACAACCAGGGCAAGGTGTCGCGCCTGGGCGAGGTGTTCTTCAACCCGCGCGTGTGGTTGCTGGTGCTGATCCTGCTGACCTTCAACACCGGCTTCTATGGCCTGGCGTTCTGGATGCCATCGATCATCAAGAGCACCGGCATCACCAACAGCCTGCACATTGGCCTGCTGACCGCGATTCCCTATGCGGTAGCCACGGTGGCGATGCTGCTCAATGCACGCCACTCCAACCGTACCGGCGAGCGCCGGTTGCATGCGGCGATTCCGGCCTTCATCGGCGGCGCCGGGCTGATCCTCAGTGCCTTTTTTGCCGACAACCTGATGCTCTCCGTGCTGTTCCTCAGCGTCGCCGCCTCGGGGATTCTCAGCCTGATGCCGATTTTCTGGACCCTGCCGGGCACCGTGCTGTCGGGTGTGGCGGCCGCAGCCGGGATCGGCATGATCAACGCCATCGGCAACCTGTCCGGCTTCACCGGCTCGATGATCACCGCCGTGGCCGAGAACCTCACGGGCAACATCAACAACGGTACTTACGTGCTGGCGGTGTGTCTGTTCATCAGCGGCGCGTTGATCCTGGCGATCCCTGCGGCGATGCTCGGCCGGACGGCGAAAACCGCGGCCGGCAGCGCTAACCTGGAGCGAGTATGAAGATGCACAACAAGCGGGTGCTGGTGACGGCGGCCGGGCAGGGCATCGGGCTGGCCAGTGCCATCGCCTTTGCCGAGGCGGGTGCGCAGGTGTTCGCCAGTGATATCGAGGTGCGCGGGCTGCAAGGGATTCCGGGTATCGAAGCCCTGACCCTGGACGTCACTTCGGCTGGCGCCATCAGCGAGGCCTGCCAGCGGATCGGCGGCCTGGATGTGCTGTTCAATTGCGCCGGGTATGTGCACAGCGGCAACATCCTGGAGTGCGATGAAGCGGCCTGGGCCCGGTCCATGGACATCAACGTGACCGCCATGTACCGGATGATCCGCGCGGTGCTGCCGGGCATGCTCGAGCGTGGCGGCGGTTCGATCATCAACATGTCGTCGGTGGTCTCCAGCGTCAAGGGTGTGCCCAAGCGTTTTGCCTATGCCGCGAGCAAGGCAGCGGTGGTGGGCCTGACCAAGGCGGTCGCCGCCGACTTTATCGGCCAGGGCATTCGTTGCAACGCAATATGCCCGGGCACCGTGGAGTCGCCGTCGCTGCGCCAGCGGATCGCCGAGCAGGCGGCGCAGCAGGGCGTCACCGAGGCGCAGGTGTACCAGCAGTTCCTCGACCGCCAGCCCATGGGCCGTATCGGCAGCGCCGCGGAGATCGCCCAGTTGGCCGTGTACCTGGGCAGCGATGCCTCGGCCTATACCACTGGTGGCGTGCATGTCATCGATGGCGGCATGAGTATCTGAGCGCCTCCCGGCACCTTTAATTAGCAGCAGGAGCGACACATGAAATTAGTGCGTTATGGCGACAAGGGTTCGGAAAAACCGGGCCTGCTGGATGCCAATCAACAGCTTCGCGACCTCTCTGGCCACGTTGCCGACATCGCCGGGCAGACCCTGACTCCACAGGGTCTGGCGGCCCTGGCGGCGATCGACCCCGCCAGCCTGCCACGGGTGGCCGGCCAGCCACGGATCGGCGCCTGCGTCGGCCAGGTGGGCAAGTTCATCTGCATCGGCCTGAACTACGCCGACCATGCCGCCGAGTCGAACATGGAAGTGCCCAAGGAGCCGATCATCTTCAGCAAATGGACCAGCGCCATCTGCGGCCCCAACGACAGCATCGAGATCCCCCGTGGTTCGCTCAAGACCGACTGGGAAGTCGAACTGGGGGTGGTCATCGGCAAGGGCGGGCGCTACATCGATGAGGCTAATGCGATGGATCACGTCGCCGGTTACTGCGTGATCAACGACGTCTCCGAGCGCGCCTGGCAGTTGGAGCGCGGCGGCACCTGGGACAAGGGCAAGGGCTTCGACACCTTCGGCCCGATCGGTCCGTGGCTGGTCACCCGCGATGAAATCGCCGACCCCCATGCGCTGGACTTGTGGTTGGAGGTCGACGGTCACCGTTACCAGAAAGGCAACACCCGCACGCTGATCTTCAGCGTGCCGCAACTGATCGCCTACCTGAGCCGTTGCATGAGCCTGCAACCTGGCGACATCATCTCCACCGGCACCCCACCGGGCGTCGGCCTGGGCATCAAGCCCGACCCCGTCTACCTGCGCCCCGGCCAGACCATGCGCCTGGGCATCGCCGGCTTGGGCGAACAGCTGCAGGTGACGGTACAGGCGGATTGAGCCTCACCCCTCACCGCGGGATTGACAGGTGGGGGGCTGGGCCAACAGTATCGAGCCATGACCAGAACCTACCGCCTGAACATGATGTGCTGCTCCATGACCGCCGCTGGCGGGGCATGAGGTCAGGCGCGTTCAGGATATGACGTTATGACCCAAGGCCCCGCCAGCAATGGACGGGGCTTTTTTTGCGCCGTCCGAAGCTGGCCAATGGAGAACCCCATGTTGCAGATTCGCCGCGCCACCCAGGACGACGCCCAGGCCGCTTTCGAGATTCGCCTGCGCGCGATCCGCCACCAATGCATCGGTGCCTATACCGAGCAGCAGATGCTGACCTGGACCGCAGGCTCGGCGGCGGATGGCTACAGTGCGCTGATGGACTCTCACTTCTACATGGGGTGGGTCGATGGCGTGGCCGTGGCCACCGGCATGCTCGATCTGCCACGGCGGGAAATCGGCGCGATCTTCGTCCTGCCCGAGTTCATGCAGCAGGGGATTGGCGTGTTGATCCTGGAATTCCTCGAGCAGTTGGCACACCAGTTGGGCCTGGAGCAGGTGGTGCTCGACGCGACATTGAACGCTGCCGACTTCTACCGGCGCTGCGGTTACCGTGGTGAGCAAACGTCCATCTACCATTCACCCTCGGGCCTGCAACTGGCTTGTGTGCCGATGGTGAAACAGCTGGGCTGAGCCCGGCCGTCAATCCTTGCCGGGATACCGCGTCTCCATCACCACCGACAGCGCGTCGGGGCGCCAGAATTCCTGGTCGAATTCCACCGGCTGGTCTGCCTCGCCGAAGTTCAGGCGCTCCAGGTAGACACTGGTGGAGCCCGGCGACAGTTGCAGCAGTTCGGCCTGTTGCTCGTTGACCGTGCCGATGTGCATCTGCAATTCGCAGCGCGATTGCACCCGCGCAAAATGCTCGCGCAGGACCCGGGTCAGAGAGGTGTCGAGGTCGACGTCGAGCAGGCCCGGGCACCAACTGGCGAGCAGCGCGTTGAATTCCAGCAGCACCGGACGCCGGTCGATCCAGCGCCGGCGCTGGAGAAAAAACACCGGCTCTTGTGCCGACTCCAGCCCCATGCGTCGGGCCAGCCAACTGCCGGCCGGGCGCAATTCGGCCTGCAGGCATTCGGTGCGCGGTGTGCGCCCCTGGGCACTGACGTAGTCCATGAAGCCACTGATGCGCGTCGGGTCGTAGCGGATGCGCTGCGGGCTGACGAACCAGCCGCGACGATTCTCCCGGTACACCCGGCCTTCGGCTTCCAACTGCTGCAAGGCCTGGCGCAGGGTCACCCGGGTGCAGCCGAAACGTTCGATCATGTCCCGTTCGGAAGGGAACTTCTGGTCGGCCTGGGGGATGCCGTTGGCGAGGTCCTGGGCGATCTGCTCGCGGATCCGCTGGTAGTGCGGTGAGACTGGGTCAAAAGGCATGACGTGGGACGCCCGATGGCGGATCGAAGAGGACGATGGCGCCCGGGGACACCATCGACGGGTTACCTACACTAACCAATCGCCCGGCCAGCCGTCGAGGGCTGCGCGCCGCCGTCGGCAATCCCTGGTGCTGGCCGTTCCTGGCGCGCCAGGTCCTGCTGCCAGGCACGTAGGCCGTAGATCGCCAGCAGCACAAAACCGGCGTACAGCGCGGCGGTCAGGCGCAGGTCCTTGAACAGGAACAGGCCGACATACAGGCAGTCGAGGACGATCCACAACCACCAGCTGACCACGTACTTGCGTGCCGCCCAGACGCTGGCGACCAGGCTGAAGGCAGTGAGCGACGCGTCCATCCAGGGCACGGAAGCATCGGTGTAGGTGTGCATCAGGGCACCGAGCAGCCCGGCACCGAGGGCCCCGCAGAGCAAGCCGAGCAGGCCTTCGCCCAGGGGCAGGCGCGCCACCCGTACCTTGCCTTGTTCCAGGTGGCCCTGGCTCCAGCGCCACCAACCGTAGCCTTGCAGCAGGGCGAAGATGCCCTGCAACAGGGTGTCGGAGTAGAGCTTGGCGTCGTAGAAAATCCAGGCATACAGCAGCACCGCCAGCACGCTGACCGGCCAGCACCAGCGGATGCGCCGGGCGGTCAGCCAGACGCCGAGGAGGTTGAGAATGACAGCGATGATTTCAAGATCGGACATAACGGTTTCCTCAAGCGTGGCCTTGGCGGGCCGGATCAGAAGTTGACCGATGCACTCAAGCGGGCGGTCAGTGGTGCACCCTGGAACACGTAGTTGTCGCCCATGTACTCCCCGACATCGCGCCAGTAGCGCTTGTCGAACAGGTTATCGACGGTCAGGCGGAACACCGTGTCGTAGCCGTCGATGCGCGTGCTGTAGCGGCTACCGATGTTGAACACGGCGTAGGCGCTGGCCTCGACCTGGCCTTCCTGGCTGGCGTATTTGCTGGCGCTGTATTGCACCCCGCCGAGCAGCGCCAGGCCGTCGACCCACGGCAGGGCATAGTCGCCATAAAGACTGGCGCGCAGGTTCGGTACGTTGATGGTCTGGTGACCTTCGTAGGCCGGGGTGTCGCTGCCGCTGACTCGCGAGCGGATCGCCGCGACACTGGCGGAGATCTGCAGGCGCTGGCTGGCCCAGCCATTGGCCGAGAGCTCCAGGCCGGTGTTCTTCTGCTCGCCCTGCTCGGTGTAGGTGAAGCTGCCGTCGGCATTGGGCCGGGAATACTGATAGCCCTGGCGGATCTGGAACAGCGCTGCGCCGAGGCTCAGGCGCTGCCAGTCGTACTTGATCCCGGCCTCGATCTGCCGCGACACGGTCGGTGCGAGGATCTCGAAGGCATTGCTGGCAAACCACGGAGCCTCGCCACCCAGGGACAGGCCCTTGCTGTAGCGGCTGTACAACGCCAGGTTCGGCAGCGGTTTGTAGATCAGCGCGGCCTGGGGCAGGAACTCGTAGCGCTGGGTGTGGCGGGTGGTGTCGCCCTCGCTGTCGAAGGTCTCTTCATCGAGGCGCACTTCGCGCCCGCCGAGCACGGTCTGCCATTGTTCGTTGAAGCTGATCCGGTCGTTGAAGAACAGCCCGTACTGGCGGCTGTCCAGGTTTCGATACGAATCATTGAGCGGCCCCGCGTAGCGCGGGAAATCGGCCGGTTCGCTGGCGATGTTGGCGCTGCCGATCCACTCGTTGATCGGCTCGCGCTTGTCGACGATCCGCCGAAATGCGCTGCTGCCGACGGTCAGTTCGTGGCCCAGGCCTGCCGTGTCGAAGGTGCCGCTGAGGGTGGCCTGGGCTTCGTCGTTGCGCCGGGTGTCGTCGGGGCTGCGGAAGTCATAGATGTCGTAGTCACCCTCGGGACTGAAGTAGTTGGGCACCGCCGCGCCGGCACAACTGGCGGCGCCGTAGCAGCCCCAGGCGAACGAGCTGTAGTCATCGATCACCACTCGGCTGCGCGAAGCGCTGAGGTTGCCTTTCCAGGTGTCGCTGAAGCGGTACTCGAAGTTGCCGTTGAGGTTCAGCGCATCGGTGGTCACCGGTTTCGTGCCGCTCTGATGCGCCAGCAACTGCTTGGGCGAGGCGTGGTGCGGCAACTCGGTGCCGCCGAGCAACTGATAGCCCGGTGCCGAACGCTGTTGTTTGGTCTGGTACTCGACATCCAGTTGCAGCAGCGCGGCGTCGCTCAGGGTCCAGTCCAGCGCCAGGGAGGCAAAGTCGCGCTGGCCGTTGGTGTGCTCGACGTAGGAGTGCAGGTCTTCATGGGCCAGGTTGGCGCGCAGGCCGAACTGTTGTTCGCTGCCAAAAAAACCACCGACGTCGGTGGCCAGGTAACCGCTGCCGCGATCGTCGGTGGACACCGTGACCGAGTGCACATCGGTCGGCCGCTTGGTCACATAATTGATCAGCCCGCCGGGCTCGCTGACCCCGCTTTGCAGGCCCGCCAGGCCCTTGAGCAGTTCCACCTGCTGTTTGTTTTCCAGGCCGACGTTCTGCTCGCCGGTGATGGTGCGGCCGTTGATCTTGTAGCTGCTGGCCGCGTTCAGGGAGAAGCCGCGTACCACGAAGTTCTCGTAGTAGCCGACCGGTGCGTAGCTTTCACCCACCGAGGCGTCGTTTTTCAACACTTCACTGAGCAGGCGTGCTTGCTGGTCCTTGATCAGGGCTTCGTTGATCACCGCAATCGAGGCCGGCGTGTCGAGCAAGGGCGCGGGGTCGAACCCACCGACAGCGGCCTCGGACACCTGGTAGCCGGAGTGGTCCTCGGCATTCACGGTCACGGCCGGCAGCAGGGTCTCGGCAGCGTGGACCGAGGGCAGGGCGCTGGCCAGCAACAGCCCGAGGGTCAGTTGATTGAAGGCAAAGCGCGGGGCGCAGCCGTCCTGGGGGGACGTCCGGTAAAGCCTATCCATGTGAAACTCCTTGATGACTGCGAGCCCGGGGCAGGCGAACACCGGGCATAGGGGCCCAGGTGCGCTCCAGGAAAGCGCTGTGCGGTAAAAAACAGGAAATCAGGTTAAATACGTGCCCCCGAGGGCATCAGTCCGGAGTTGCTCCGGTGGTCATCGGCAAGTTTGAATCCGCGGCCCATTCTTGCAGCGAGCCATCATACAAGAGCACGTCGTCGCGGCCGACCAGGGTTAACGCCAGGGCCAGGGCCGCCGCAGAAATTGCGCCGCCACAATACAGCACCAAGGGCCCTGGCACGTCGAGCAGTAGCGCAGCGAGTTGCTGTTGCAACTGGTCGCGTGGCAGGTACCGGCCATCTGCGTCGAGCAATTGCCGCGCTGGCAGGTTGCGACTGCCGGGGATGTGCCCGCGCCGCGCGTAACGGCTCGCGGCACTGCCTTCGAACAATGCCTTGGACAGGGCGCACACCAGCAGCCCCGGTCGCTCACCGGACACCATCGCCTGCACACCGTCACGCTCGATCCACAAGCCTGGCCGGGCTGACAGCGGCATGGCGGCCACCGGCAGCACCGGTTCAATACCTTGTGCCTGGGGCAACCCCGCTGCGCACCAGGCCTTGAAACCACCGTCGAGCACCTGCGCCGCCAGCCCGACGCTGCGCAGCATCCACCACAGGCGTGCGGCCCAGAAACCTTCGCTGCGATCGTAGATCACCATCTGGCGAGCGCCATCCAGGCCCAGCCGGGCCAGGGCGCTCGCCAGTTGTTCGACACCGGGCAGGGCAAAGCTGAACGAGGCGTCGGGCAGGGCCAGGTCATGCAGCAGGTCGGCGTGCAGGGCACCGGGGATGTGGGCCTGATACCAACCGTCGCGCCCGCTGGCGACCTGGTAGTCGCGGTCGAAACGCGGTGCCGGCAGTTCGACGCTGGCGTCGAGGATCAGCAGGTTGGCGTCTTCGGCCATCAGGCTGGCCAGTTGCTGGGGGCTGATCAGTGGGTTCATGAACCTTGACTCCGGGTGGCGGCACGACGCCGTAGATGTTCGAGCAGGCAGTGGCCGGCATCAGTCGAAAACCAGCGGGTGTGACCGATCAGGTAAGCCTTGTATGCGATGTCGGCACTCGCAGCGCAACCGACCACGCCGTTGAAGTAGGCGATCTCCGACAGGGCGAAATCCACATGCACCAGGGGCAGCAGGGCGGCCAGGGTCAGAAGCTCGGCCGCCGACAGCGGCAGGACACTGGCATAACCGGCCAGCAAGGCGTCGATGTCGTCGAGGGCCGCCGGGGCAGACCCGCCGCTGTCCAGTTCCAGCCAGGGAATGGCGTTGCGTTCGATGGCGGTGGCCAGGTCGAACAGGGCGAAGGTGCGGTCCGCCAGGCCAAAGTCCAGCACGCCGCTGACCTGGGCGTCGGCGGTGCTGGAACTCCACAGCAGGTTGGAGCCGTGCCAGTCGTTATGGGTCCATAACCCGGGTTGCCGGGCCAGCAGTGGTTGCAGTGGGCGATGCCAGGGCAGCAGCAGGGGCAGCAACTCGTCGCGCCATGGCTGGCGGTCCATATAGGCCGCCAGTGCCGGGTCGTGCTGGATGAACGTATGCAGGCTGGTGGCCAGGTCCGGACCGCTGCACAGCTTGAAGTTGGCCAGCAGCACCTGGGCCTGGCGCGGCGGGGCCTGGAAGTCCGCGGCGCCACGGTGCAAGCGGGCCAGCGATTGACCGGCCGACCAGGCGTGGCGCTGGCTGAGAAACGGCGTCCAGGACAAGGCGTCGCGATACAGGTCCTGACCTTCGGCCAGGGCATGCACCTCGTAGGTCCACTCGCCCTGAGCGATCGCCGTGTCGCCGTCGCGGTTGGCCAGCACTTCGGTCACCGGCACCCCGCGTTGCCGCAGATGGGCCATGAAACGGTGTTCTTCGCGCAGCCAGGCGGGGTTGCGTACCTGTTGTGGGTGGCGCTTGACGAAGACCCGGGTGTTTTGGGTCTGGACCAGGCTGGCGGCCGAGAACGGCCGCGGGCTGTGCCAGTCCAGTTGCAGCGGCACGCCGAGTTGCGGGTAGCCGCGCAGCAGTTGCGCGACATCGTCCGCCTGCAGCGGCGCCCACTGCGCCGCCACCGGTTCCAGGCCCAGACCGTGGGCGCTGAAGGGTTCGTGTGCGGCCATCACAGCGGCTCCGGCAGGAAGGCGTTGCTGGTGGCCTGGCGCCAGGCCTGCGCATCGGACAGCACGTGGTTGGCGTGCAGCCAGTGGGCGTAGGGTTCGAGCAAGGCATCGCGTTGTTGGCCCCAGGTTCCCTGGTGCAGCCAGGTCGGCGCGATGGCGTGCAGCGATTGCGCCAGCAGCTCGCGGGGGAAGTACGGGGTGGCGCTTTCATAGGCCTGCAGCGCGCTGGCCGGGTCGGCGGCCGCAGCCAGGTAACCACGGGCGGTGGCGGCGAGAAAGGCGCGGGTCAGTTCGGGCTGGTCCAGCAGGGTCTGTTCATGGGCTCCCAGCAGGTAGCTGTGATAGGCCGGAGCGCCAAGCTCGTCGACCGGCCAGACCACGCGCCGCTCGGCGGCGATCGGGCTGTCCATCAGCGCTTCCCAGGCCCAGTAGCCGCCAAAACTGGCATCGGCGAGGCCGGCGGCCAGTTGCTCGGGCCGCAACTCGCGGGTGCCGCTGTCCACCAGGATCAGCGCGTCGGGATCACCGCCATCGACCCGCATCAGATGCCGGACCATGGCCACGCCGCGGGGCGTCGGATTGAGCGCCAGGCGCCGACCCGCCAGGTCCCGTGGGCGCTGGATGCCGGAGTCGCTGAGGGTCTGGATCGATTCCAGGCCAGCATGGTTGATCGCCGCTACCCCCAGCAACGGTTGCCCCAGAGCGCGGCGTACCAGCAGGCGGTTGCTGGGGAACAATCCGAAATGCACGGCCCCGGTCAGCAGATGCTCGAGAGTGTCACCGCGCCAAGGGTCGTGCACTACCAGTTCGACATCCAACCCAGCCTCGGCGTACCAGCCGCGTTCGCGGGCCAAGTACAGGCCTGCCGAATTAGGCCAGGGGTGAAAGTATTCGAGCATTACCCTTACACCAACCATCGATTTGCTACTCCAGTGCAAATGTTTAATGCGCCGATTTATAAGGTCTGAATCTGGTATATACCAATACCTTTTATCACTATGGATATACCCGATAATCCCGGTGAAGCCTGCACCAGAGCGGTTTGCTGAAAATAATCGAGTCCTTGTTAGAACGATTATTTCTTTGGGTTATTTAGATAGTTGTCAGTCGAATATCCATGACCGCTGAACGGGTGCAGAGGTGGTGGTTATATCTGTGATTGCGTCGTTAAGTGGGTTGTAACAGCGGCATTGGCACTCGGTGCCGCACTAATGGAGTTGGCGCAGCGTTTTTCGCTGTTGTGGGGGCGTCTTGTCGTGGGAGAGCCAGTCCTTAGAATCGGCGCCATCGCTTAACCCAACTATTTAATCCTTGCGGGAGCTCCACCATGATGAATGCCATGCAGATGCCAATGTCGATGAACAGCAGCATGCCGATGATGCCGATGATGGGCATGCCGATGATGATGGCGACCATGAGCTGCGAAATGCTCGAAGACGGCATGATGTGCAAGATGATGCCGGCCGCTGGTATGGACATGGCGATGTTCAAGAACAGCGCGCAAATGATGCAGATGATGATGGACTGCGGCATGCCGATGATGATGCATTGCGCCAACATGAGCATGATGTGCATGTCCCAGGCGAGCATGGCCATGCCGATGATGGGCGCCATGATGCCGATGCCGGTAATGGGCATGCCGATGCCGTCGATGAAGTGCGTGATGGAGTGCAGCCTTCAGGCTGACAGCATGATGTGCAAGATCATGCCGATGGCGGGCATGAACATGGACATGATGAAGAACTGCTGTGGGTTGATGATGAAGATGATGAACGATTGCAGCATGCCGATGATGATGAGCTGCAATGGCATGCCGATGATGTGCTGCACTTGCTGATTGGGGGCTTTTGAGGGCGGGGGTGGATCCTCAGCATTGGCCCCTGGGTATCTGCAAATCCTGCGAACACCTGGAGCCTCATTGTGGGAGCGAGCCTGCTCGCGATGGTCGTCAACGATGACGCGTGCTGCCTGGATGCACGCGTCGTACTTGAGGTTTTCGCGAGCAAGCCGCTGTTGGCCGGTCAGTCCATGCGTTCCGGATACGTCACTACCAGATACGCCACTGCTTCGCTGTCCGCTGGGTTGCGATAGCGGTGGGGCTGGTCGGCGTAGAACAGGATCGAGTCGCCGGTGGAGAGCAGGTAGCGTTCTTCGTTTACACTGATTTCCAGCACGCCCTGGGCCACCACCAGGTTTTCCTGCACGCCCGGGCCATGGCCTGCGGATTGGTCTTCCCCCAAGGGGCTCAGGCGCAGTTCGTAGAATTCCGATTGGCGTGCCACGTCGAACGGGAACAGTGCGCGGCTGACGAAGGCGCCATTGGCGCTGACCAGGCGTTTGCTCTGGCTGGCCGACAAGACCGCGACCCCTTCGAACGCGCGGTGTTCGAGAAACGCCGCGACCGAGACTTTCAAGCCCTTGGCAATTTTGCACAGCACCTTGATCGACGGCACGCTGCGGCCGGATTCGATCTGCGCCAGCATCGCCCGACTCACGCCGCACTGGCGGGCCAGTGCGTCCAGGGACAGATGGCGCTTGCCCCGCAGGCGCTGCAGGTTTTGCGCGACCCGCTGACAAATCGGATCTTCTTCCTGGGGCTGCAAGTGGTTCAGATCGAGCACCGGTTCGTCGGCGCTGGCGAGAAAGCGCACGGGACCCTGGGCGTTCACGCGTGGCGGGTCTCGGTGCTGGCCGTCGGCTGGGCCGTGGTGAAGGTCCGCAGGCCGGCCTGCAGCGTGTACATATCCCACATGGCCCGTGCCCGTTGTTGAGCCTGTTTGCGTTTGCGGTAGCTGGCGAAGTCGATGAGGTTGTCAGTCGGATTCATGGGGCACTTCACTGTGGTGATGAATGACGGGATGGGCTGAGCCTACGCGCAAATTGTTATATCGATAAATAATGATTTTCTATTTATTAATTCGTTTTGGTTCTTAAAGGTGTAAGCAAGAGAACGGGAAATAGACGCCTAAGCTAATTCCAAAAAAGTATTTATTTGTACTTTTTAAGATCGATTAGCTTTATGTCACGGCGCCAGGCCCCTGCCGCCTCGTCCCTTTTTCCATCCCGGGTGCGCTGTGTCGCGCTCGGGCCTGCTTGTCGAGAACGCCTGTGACCCTTATCCAATCCTCTCTGGCCAGCGCCCGGATCGAGACCCCAGCCCCGGATGCGCCCGCACTCGAAGCGGACGTGGTGCTTGAGTTGCGCGACGTGACCAAGGCCTACGGGCAGAACGACGCAGCGCCGGCGGTCAGCAACGTCAACCTGAAAGTCCTGCGTGGTGAAGTGTTGTGCCTGATGGGCACTTCCGGCAGTGGCAAGTCGACCTTGCTGCGGCACATCAACCGCTTGATCGAGCCTTCCAGCGGCGAAGTGCTGATTGACGGCCAGGCGATCAGTGGCTTGAGCAACAAGGCCCTGCGTGAGTTGCGTTCGCGGCGCATTGGCATGGTGTTCCAGCATTTTGGCTTGTTGCCACACCGCACGGTGCTGGACAACGTGGCCTTGCCCCTGGAATTGCGTGGCGAGCCCGAGGCGCAGCGGCATGCGGCGGCAGCCGTGCAGTTGCAGGCGGTCGGGCTGCAAGGCTGGGGCGAGCATTATCCCCATGAACTGTCGGGCGGCATGCGCCAGCGCGTCGGGCTGGCCCGGGCGCTGGTGACGGAGCCGGACATTCTGTTGATGGATGAGCCGTTCAGCGCCCTCGACCCGACCATCCGCCGCGACCTGCAGAGCCATTTCCTGGCCCTGGCCCGCGCACGCGGGATCAGCACTTTACTGGTTACCCACGACCCGGCCGAAGCCTTGCGCCTGGCAGACCGCATTGCGGTGTTGCGCCATGGCCGCCTGGTGCAACTGGGCACGCCTGAACAATTGCTGGAGCAGCCGGCCGACGCCGAAGTCGCGGACTTTTTCCGTGACTGCGCGCCGGCCAGCGCCCCTGCAAGAGCGTCGACCAAGGTCGCGGCCCGACTGCCCAGCCAACCACGCGCGCCTTCCTATAGTCCCGGTCTGTCGGCCTGGCAAGCGTTGTTGCTGGGGCCAGCGGCGTTGGCGGCGCGGGGTAGGGGCGGGCTGTTCTGGCTGGCTTTTGCCAGCGAACTGGGCGCCTTGGCAGCCCTCGGCCAAGGATTGCTTAGCTCGGCCTGGCTGACGGTGCTGCTGGCGACGCTGGTGCTAGTCGCCAGTCGCTACAGCGCGCTGACGCTCAGCGCCCGTCCGGTGCGCGGCGGTGGCTCGGATTGGGCGCTGCCGTTGACGCTGTTGTTGGTCTGCCAGGTCCTGGTGATCTGGCGGGTGATCACTGCCGACACCAGCAGCGCGTTGCTGCAGTTCCCGGCCAATCGCCAGTTGCTGCTGGTGACGGCGCAGAGCATTGACCAGTTCATCAGTTGGTCGCAGGTGACTTTCGAAGGCGCCTTTGTCGGGGTGATAGTCGCGGTGCGCACGGTCATCGAAGGCATTGAGAGCCTGCTGGGCTGGCTGCCCTGGCCGGTCTCGGCCCTGGCCCTGGTGTTTCTCTCTTGGCGATCGGCCGGCCTGGCACTCGCGCTGACCAGCAGCGCCGCACTGCTGTACATCGGCCTGTTCGGCTTCTGGGAGCGCACCATTGCCACCCTGGCGCTGGTGGGGTCCTCGGTGCTGATTGCCCTGGTGATCGGCGTGCCCACCGGCATCCTGCTGGCGCGCCGACCATGGGTGCGCCGCGTGGTCACACCGCTGCTGGATGTGATGCAGACCCTACCGACCTTCGTGTACCTGATCCCGGCCGTGGCGTTCTTTTCCGTGGGTAAGACCCCGGCGGTGATTGCCACGGTGATTTTCGCCCTGGCGCCGATGATCCGCCTGACCTCCCTGGGTATCCAGGAGGTGCCCAAGGATGCCGTCGAAGCGGCTGTGGCTCATGGCGCCAGTAGCTGGCAGACCCTGGTCAAGGTGCAACTGCCACTGGCCCGGCGCTCGCTGTTGCTGGGGATCAACCAGACCCTGGTCATGAGCCTGTCGATGGTGGTCGTGGCCGCCCTGATCGGGGCCGGCGGGCTCGGTTACGACGTGATGACGGCGTTGCGCAACATCAAGGGTGGCGAAGGCATGCTCGCCGGTGCGGCGATTGTCCTGTGCGCGCTGATCCCGGATCGAATCATTCAATCGAGCTTGCGCAAGCAAGACCCGACCTACAACTGAACGTGAGGCTTATCGTGAACAAACCCTTATCGCGCACCCTGGGCGCAGTGGCATTGCTGGCCTCGCTGATTGCTCCACCGGCATTGCTGGCCAAGGAAAAAATCGTCATCGGCGAACAGAACTGGACCGGTGCCATTGCCATTCAGCACATCCTCGGCGAAGTCATCAGCAGCCGTCTCGATGGTGATGTCTCGTACCTGGCGGGGGACGTCGCGGTGCTGTTGAGCGCCGCGTCCAAGGGCGATGGATCGGTGGACGTGCTGACCGACATCTGGCTGCCGAACCAATCGGCCGCCTGGGCCAAATACGTCACCGGCGGCACCCGTTCGCTGGTGCCCAATGCCCACCCCTATGCTGGCGAGCAGGGCTTCTACATCCCCGGGTACTTGCAGGACAAGTACGGCGTCAAATCGGTATACGACCTGAAAAAACCGGAAGTGGCGAAGTTCTTCGAGCCCCTGGGCGGTGGCAAGGCGCAGTTGCTGGTGGGGCCGGCCGGTTGGGAGTCCACTTACATCGGCCAGATCAAGGCCAAGGATTACGGGTTTGCCGACAAGTTCGAGGCGGTCTCCACCGAGGCTTCGGTGACCTACGCCAAACTGGCTAGCGCCTACAAGGCCGAACGCGGCGTGGTGTTCTACGCCTACACCCCGGACTGGATTTTCTCCGCCTTCGATCTGCGTCGCCTGGAAGAACCGGCCTTCGATGGCTATGCCCAGGACAACAAAAAAGGCGATCCGCTGTACAAGGCCGATGGTTGCTGGAAATTCATCAGCCCGACCGTCGACCCGGATTGGCTGAACAAGAGCCAGATCACCTGCGCCTTCCCGGACGCCAAGGTCCACGTGCTGGCCTCGGCCGCGTTGCAGCAGCGGGCACCGAAAATTGCCGAGTTCCTGCGCAATGTCGCGATCGAACCGGCGCAGCTCAACGAACTGATCCTGAAGATCGAGAAGGAGCAGCAACCGGCTGACGTAGCGGCCAAGGCCTGGGTCCAAGCCCATGCCAGCACCGTGGACCAGTGGTTGCAGGCTTCGGCACCGACCGTGAGTGCGATCCCATGAGCCGGCCTTCCTTGCGATTGCTCGATGGTGGCATGGGGCGCGAGCTGCAGCGCATTGGCGCGCCGTTCCGGCAGCCGGAATGGTCGGCACTGGCGCTGATCGAGGCACCGCAGTATGTGCTGCGGGCCCACCAGGCGTTCATCGACGCCGGTGCGCGGGTCATCACCAGCAACAGCTATGCGGTGGTGCCTTTTCATATTGGCGAGGCGCGTTTTGCCGAGCATGGCCTGGCGCTTGCCGAGCGGGCCGGTCGCCTGGCGCGGCAGGCGGCGACTGCCAGTGGCGAAGCGGTCACGGTAGCCGGCTCGCTGCCGCCAGCCCTGGGCTCCTATCGACCGGACCTGTTCGACCACTCGCGTTCGGTGGCAATTCATCGCCAGTTGATCGCCGGCTTGCAGGCCCATGTCGACGTCTGGCTGGCGGAAACCCAGAGTTCCATTGCCGAAATCCAGGCGGTAGCCGAAGCCCTGGCCAGCGACAGCAAACCGTTGTGGCTATCGTTCACGCTGCTCGATGAAGTGGGCCAGCCGCCACGCCTGCGTTCCGCCGAACCGGTGGCCGAGGCGGTGCGCGTGGCGGCCGGACTGGGGGCACAAGCGGTACTGTTCAATTGCAGTCAGCCAGAAGTCATGGCCGCGGCATTGAGTGAGGCCGCCGACGTTATCCGCGGCCTGGGCCTGGCCATTGAGCTGGGGGTCTACGCCAATGCCTTCCCGGCGGTGGACGCCGAGGCGAAAGCCAATAGCACCCTGCTGGAGATTCGTTCCGACCTGGGACCCCAGGCGTACCTGCACTGGGCCAAGTCCTGGGTGGCCGCTGGCGCGAACATCGTCGGCGGCTGCTGTGGCATCGGCCCGGAACACATCGCCCAGTTGCACCAGCATTTGATCGAGCAGGAACTGGAGGTAGAAGCATGAGTGAGGTGGAGCAATCCGTGTTGTTGGAACAGGCAACCTTTGGTGCCGGTTGTTTCTGGGGCGCAGAGGCATACTTGCGGGCGCTGCCCGGGGTACTCGATAGCCGGGTCGGCTTCGCACGTTCGGCCGATGGCGAGCCGGCGTTGATTGAAGTGGTGCAGGTCGACTTCGATCCCCGGGTGATTTCCTATACGCACCTGATCGAACATTTCTGGACCCTGCACGACCCGACCTCGGTCGACCGCCAGGGGGCGGATATCGGGGTCAAATACCGCTCGGCGTTGTTTTTCAGCTCGGCGCAACAGGCGACCAGTGCCCAGGCCGCGAAACAGCTACTGGACGCGTCCGGGCGCTTGGGCAAGCCATTGGCAACGGTGATAGTGCCTCTGGGGGAGTTCCAGTTGGCAGATGAAGCTCACCAGCGCTACCTGGAAAAACACGGTGCCAGCAGTTGTTCGATCTGAGGGCGGCCTTGAAAGCATCGTGGGTGTCAGGTGTCATCGATGTTGGTAGTGGCGGCCCCATCGCGGCATAGGTATCTACACAACTGTGGTGTGACGTTGCGCCTGTGGGCCGGCCAGGGTGTTGGATTAGACCGAGTACATATCCATTTCTTT
>NZ_CATKPN010000042.1:0-70689 GCF_949767245.1 Pseudomonas sp. IT-P176 | reverse complement strand
CATGAAACCCTTCTCCCCTAGTCTTCGCTCTTATCCAGGGTACGCAACCTCTGCGGCAATCCCCACAGCAACAACGCTGCGGCGATCAGGCTGGTAACGCCGATGACGTAGAGCGCCGGTGTGGTACTGCCTGTCAGGTCCTTGATGCTGCCGACCATGACCGGGCTGACGATGCCGCCGAACTGGCCGAGGGTGTTGATCAGGGCGATGCCGCCCGCTGCGCCTGCACCGGCGCCGGCCAGGAGTTTGGAAGGCAGGGTCCAGAAGGTTGGGATGGAGGCGATGATGCCGGTGCCGAGCAGGGCCAGGGAGAGGATCAGCAGACTGGTATGGGCGGCGAAGATGCCGGCGCTGAAGAAGCCGATGGCGCCCAGGGCCACCAGTGCGCAGACAAATTTTCGGCGTTCGCCGCTGGCGTCCGACAGGCGACCGATGACTACCATGCTGATGGCGCCGCATACGTAGGGCACGGCGGTCAGCAGGCCGATGGTGACCGGGCTTTCGACGCCGGTACTGCGGATCAATTGTGGGGCCCAGAAGTTCAGGCCGTAGGAGGCGACCTGAATCAGGAAGTAGATCAGGCCGAGCATCAGGAAGCCGGGCATTTTGATCGCAGCCAGTAACGAGCCGCCGTGCTTGTTGCTCTCGTGTTGCGCAATGCGCGCCGAGAGGTAGATTTTCTCTGGCTCGCTCAGCCAATGCGCATCGGCTATGCGGTCCTTGAGCACCAGCAGTACCACTAGGCCGAGGCCTACGCAGGGCACTCCGCCGAGCAGGAACAGCCAGTGCCAGCCGCGCATCTGCAGCAAGCCGTCCATGTGCTCCAGCACCAGCCCGGAGATCGGTGCGCCAAGTAGTCCGGCAAAGGCCGAGGCCAGGAACAGGGTCGAGGTAATGCGTCCGCGGTAGGTCTGCGGGAACCACAAGGTCAGGTAATACAGCACGCCCGGGGCAAAACCGGCTTCCATGGCACCGATCAGGAAACGCAGCACATAGAACTGCCACTCGGCGGTGACAAACACCATCAGTGCCGTCGCCACGCCCCAGGACATCATGATCCGGGCGATCCAGCGGCGGGCGCCGACCTTGTACAGCATGATGTTGCTAGGTACTTCGAACAGCACATAACCGACCACGAACAGGCCTGCACCCAGGCCGTAGGCGGTATTGCTCAGGCTCAGGTCTGCCTGCAACTGGAACTTGGCAAAGCTGATGTTGATCCGGTCGAAGAAGGCGAACAGGTAGCAGACCATGATCAGCGGCATCAAGCGCCAGGCGACTTTGCGGATCAGCGCCTTTTCCGCGCTGACAACCTCGGTGAGGCTGCTGTCTGGGGTTAGAACAGAAATAGACATGGGGATACTCCAGTTGGACTTCCCGGTGGGAGCCCGATTGTTGTTGTTATCTGGACGAGCGCGCAGGACCGCGTGCTCGCACCTATGCAAGGACAACGATGTACGGACGATCAGCCCGGTAGATTGGCCGGTGGCGGGTGCAGGTCGCAGTTGCGTCCGGCCTTGGCCACTTGCCCGGGCAATTCGTGGCCAAGCAGTGCGGGCAAGCGGCGCGACAGGGTCAACAGATGGGGCAGATCGATACCGGTATCGATGCCCATTTCTTCACACAGGTTGACCAGGTCTTCGCTACAGATATTGCCCGAGGCTCCTGGGGCGAACGGGCAGCCGCCGAGTCCGCCGAGCGCGGCGTCGAAGCGCCGGGCGCCAGCCTCGTAAGCCGCCAGGACGTTGCTCAGCCCCAGCCCGCGAGTATTGTGAAAGTGCAGGGTCAGGTCCGTAGCCGGGACGCGCGCCAGTACTCGATCGACCAGCCGGTGAACCTGGCGCGGGTTGGCCATGCCGGTGGTATCGGCCAGGGTGATCCCCTGCATGCCCAGCTCCAGGTAGGCATCCAGCAGGTGCATCACCCGGTCTTCGGCGATCCGGCCTTCGAATGGACATCCAAACGCCGTGGCAACCGAACCGTTGAGGGTCATCGAGGTGCCACTGGCCAGCGACACCACATCGCTGAACGCCGCCAACGATTGCTCGCAGCGCATGCGCATGTTGGCCAGGTTGTGGGTCTGGCTGGCCGACAGCACCAGGTTCAGTTCATCGACCCCCGCGTCCATCGCCCGCTGTGCCCCCTGCAAGTTGGGAATCAACGCGACATAGATGACGCCCGGGTGGCGCTGGATTCCGCGAAACACCGCGTAGCCATCGCGCAAAGCCGGAATCGCCTTGGGCGAGACAAATGAGCCGACCTCGATACGACTGAAGCCGGCCAGGGACAACTGGTCGATCAACTCGATCTTGTCCGTGGTTTCCACCCACACCGGTTCGATCTGCAGGCCATCGCGCGGCGAGACTTCCTGGACGATCAGGCGCTCGGAAAAGTCGCGGATCATTGCACCACCCCTGCATGCTTGAGTTGCTCAATGTCGCTCGTCGTCAGCCCCAGGCTCTGCAGCACGCTGTCGGTATGCTGGCCCAGCGCCGGGCCCGGCCAGTTGACCGCCCCCGGTGTTGCCGACAGCTTGGGCACGATGCCGGGCATCTTCACGCTCGTACCGCCGGGTAACTGGGCATCGAGAATCATCTCGCGCGCCTGGTAATGGGGGTCGGCGACGATGTCCGCCACGTTGTAGATGCGCCCGGCCGGCACTTGCGCCTGTTCGAGGTGGAGCAACACTTGATCGATCGGCAGGCTTGAGGACCAGGCGCTGATCGCCGCGTCCAGCAGTGCGCTTTGTGCGGCTCGACCGTCGTTGTGGGCGAGTGCCGGATCGCCGCCCAGGTCGCTGCGACCGATTGCCTGCATCAGGCGCTTGAAAATCGGGTCGCTGTTACCGGCAATCACCACATAACCAGCGTCCGCCGTAGGGTAGGTGTTGGACGGCGCGATGCCTGGCAACGCCCCACCACTGCGTTCGCGGACATGGCCGAGCATGTCGTACTCGGGCACCAGGCTTTCCATGAGGTTGAACACGCTTTCGACCAGTGACACATCCACAACCTGGCCATCGCCCTGTCCAGTCTTGACCCGCAGCAATGACATCAGCGCGCCCATTACCGCATGCATCGACGCCAGGGAATCCCCCAGGCTTACTCCGGTGCGCGCCGGAGGCGAATCGACAGCGCCGGTGGTGTAGCGGATGCCGCCCATCGCTTCACCGATGGCGCCGAAGCCGGGGCGATCGCGATAAGGGCCAGACTGGCCATAACCGGAGATGCGCACCAGGGTCAGCTTGGGGTTCAAGGCATGCAGCACATCCCAGCCCAGGCCGAGTTTTTCCAGGGCGCCGGGGCGCAGGTTTTCAATGAGCACGTCGGCACTCTCTGCCAGGCGCTTGACGATGGCGATGCCCTCTGCCGCTTTCAGGTTGAGCGACAGCGACTTCTTGTTGCGCGACTGCAAGTACCACCACAGGGAGGTGCCCTCGTGCAGCTTTCGCCATTTACGAAGCGGGTCGCCCTGCCCGATCGACTCGATCTTGATCACTTCGGCACCGAACTCAGCCATCAGGCGGGCGGCGAACGGGGCGGCAATCAAACTGCCGATTTCAATGATGCGGATGCCTTGCAATGGCCCGGCCATGGCAGCTACCTCTTTTTGTTCTTGGAATTTGCGACCAAGACTAGAGGAGCAACAAAGCACAGATCCAACCGTAAGATCGCAATAGGCGTTCGCGAAAAACGAACGCTATCCGGCGTCAGCCATTCTTACGCTGCAGATGCTCGAACAACAGCAGGCTGACGGGTGACAGTGCGGCCTTGTCCCGGGCCACCAGGATCAAGGTGCGTTGCGCCCAGTCATCGCTCAAGGCTACCGCCACCAGCCCAAGGGCGCGGCCGAACAGATCAAATGCCTTGCGCGGCAACACGCCGATCCCCAGGTCAGCCTGCACCATGCGGCACATGGCGTCGAAGCCGGGCACATGAATTCGCACGCGCAGCGGTTCTCCCGAACTCCTGGCCGCGACATGGGTGCGCATGTTGATGGAGCTGGCGGCATGCAGGCCAATATGGTCGCAGCCCAGGGTGTCGCTGAACGCTACACATTGCCGGCTCGCCAATTGATGGTCGGGGCGCATCAGCACCACCAACTGGTCGCAGCGGTAAGGCACGCTGAACAGCGCCTGCAGGTCGGTGTCCTCGGAGCAGATGCCGATATCGGCCACGCCGTCGATCAGCCCTTGCACCACCCCGGCGCTGGGCCGCTCCTCAAGGTCGATCTTGACCTGCTGGTGATGGGCAACGAAGTCGTGCAGGTCCTCGGGCAGGAACTCGATGATGGCCGAGAGATTCGCCAGCATCCGCACGTAACCGCGCATCCCCTGGATATGCTCTTCCAGCTCAAGACCCATTTTCTCCAGGCCAAACAGCATGCGCCGGGCGTGGTGCAGCAAGGTTTCACCGGCGGCGGTCAGCACCATGCCCTTGGCGTTGCGCACGAACAAGCCGATGCCCAGCGCCTCCTCCAGCTCCATCAGGCGTTTGCTTGCCGCGGAAACGGCAATCGACTCCCGCGAGGCGGCACGCGTCAATGTGCCTTCTTCGCACACGGCGACAAACAGCTTCAAGGTGATCAGGTCGAGGCGTCGAATGAGGTTTCTGTGCAGCATGAGCAGGCTCTCGGTCACGGAACGCGGCCCAGAATACACGCGTTGGCTGCACCGACATCCGCCAGGGTGCCGGGCACTTGTGTCGGCGCGTTTCTCTCCTGCGATCCGGGAGAGTCTGTCAAAAGTCAGATTTGTCGTTTTTCAACATATCACAATGCCACTATTGTTCGTTTTCCCACTATCATGTGCCCCTAACCCTTGATCCAATTGCTGACGGCCCTGGTGTGCTAGATTTGTCGCCTCTACGCGGCACCTACGAACACGGACGTCCCGGCCTTTAACGCCTGGCACTTATACGGATATTCCCCTCCATGGGCTTTTGCCTGGGTCACTGCATCACCTGTTATTTGCCTGGAGTCCTGCGTTATGCACGCGGCTCGGGCTTCTGCGTGCCTGTCGTTTGTTGGCGCAGGGTTTCGAAAACGCGCACTGCGATCGATCAACAAGCACCGCGGAGATTTTCAATCGCCGGCGGGGCGTCACTCATTCAGCTGCTGGGCTGACAAGAATTCCCGTCTGATGGGCGGGTAAAGGAATGGGGAAAAGGACATTGGCATGCGTGTAAATGGAAGAGTGAAACCTACGGCCCTTGCGGTGGCGGTAGCGGTCGGCCTGAGTGGTTGTGCGCAGATCGACAATTACATGGGCGAGTCGTCGGGGACCACCGCCTGTATGACGGGCGCCGCCGTGGGTGCCTTGGTGGGAGTGGCCGTCGTGGTACTGACCAAAGGCGACGGCAAGGACATGGTGGTCGCCGGGACCGCTGGTGCAGGTGCCGGTTGTGGTGTGGCCCTGCTGTACCGCGACCGGGTGCAGAAACTGCAGGCCGTGGCCAAGCAGGAAGGCCTGGTGATGCAGGTCAACGAGTTGAACGCCAATGTCGCCGCCACCCCGAACGCCGCGCCGAAACTGCAAGCCGTTGGGGTTGAAGCCCAGGTCCAGTCTTCGGAGATGTTTGCCGTGGGCTCGGCAGAGTTGACTCCGGCCGGTCGTCGCCAACTGACGTCGCTGGCAACGGCGCTGACGGACAAGCAAGCGGACAAGGCGCCGGCCACGAAGAAAATCCTGGTGGTCGGGCATACCGACGCCACCGGCTCGGCTGATTTCAATCAGAAGCTGTCGGAACAACGCGCGCGCGCCGTAGGCCAGATCCTTGCCGATGTCGGTATTCCCCGTCAGAACATTTACTACCAGGGTGCCGGTGCATCGCGTCCGCTGGCCAACAACGCCACCGAGCAAGGGCGCACCGAGAACCGCCGTGTCGAGTTCGTCGAAGTGCAGAGCGAGCAGTTGCTGGTGGAGCGCGTGCGCAATGAGCGCAGCAACGCCAAGTACCTCGCCCATGGCACTGCGCCTGCAACTACCGCCAAGCCGGCGACTACCAAGCCTTCGAGCAAGCCTGCGGTCGTGGCCAGCAAGCCCACGAGCAAGACCCCAGCCCCGGTTGCCCAGGCACCCGCGCCAGCACCTGAGCTCAAAGCGCCCGTGGTTGCCGACAGCTCGCCGAATGTGCCGCTCAGCGGCAAGGGTGGTGTCGACTTCGGTGGCCGCCCAGTGACCGATACCCGCTCGCAACTGGCCATGGGCATCACCCCGAAAAGCTCGCCCTTCGCCATCATCGGCACCGCCAACGCTGCGGCCCCGCTCAGTTCTTGCGTTGCCGACATGCCGCGTATCGAGGGTCAGGTCAAGAGCCTGGCGGACGACAAGCCGCTGAAGGAATTCGCCACCACCGAGTTTTTCCCTGGCCTGAATGGCAAGCCATGGGCCACTGCGGTGAACGGTCACTCCGTGGCCGTAGGCCCGATTGCCGTGCTGCGTGACGGCGCCAAAGTGGCCCAGGCACCGAAGATGCAATTGATCACCGACTTCGCCGGCGCACAGAAAAAGCAGAGCCCGAGCTACGCCTCGGTGGCCAACACCTACGAAGGTGAAAACCAGATTCTGTACCGCGTGTTCGCGATCGATCAGCAAAAGTCGCCGGTGAGCTGCATTGACATCGTGTTCGACAAACGCGCCGGCAATGCAGTCGCTGGTGAAATCTATTACCCGAAACAGGGTGACGCTTACGTCGCTCAGTTCACTCCCAAGCGTCGATAAGTAGAAAGGAACCCACCCATGCTCGAGATTTTCCGCGCGTTTTTTACCGCGTACTGGTATGTGATCATTCCGGTCGTGTTCACCACGCTGATGGCCATTCCGGTCATTGTTTACTGGTCATCCTTCAAATACTGGTGGATGAACCTGCGCATTCGCATGCCGGGTTTTGGCCGGATTCGCCACTGGGTCAAGAACCCAGGCACAAAGGAAGCCCCGTCCGAAGAGAATCCCAAGGCCCTGGGTTTTCTATCGTCGGAAAGCGAGTTGTGCCATTTTTACGAAGCCTACTATCGCGATCACCAACCGTCGGAAGCGGCCTTCCATCGCAACCAGGACTACCTGGGCAAAATTCATGAGGATGGTCGCCACGAGAAAGGTCTTGGTTTGTGGAGCTTGATTATCATCCTGATGCTGATCGAGGCCACGGCCTTCGGTTTTGCCCTGGCGCCCTTCGCCCTGACCCTGGCCACGCCAAACACCGCGATGGCCGGTGCGTTCGCCATCGGCCTGGTGATCTCGATCATTGGCTTGTTCCTCTCCGAGTTCGCGGGTCGGGTGCTGTACAAAAACAGCGTCATTGATCACATCATGTCCTACCAAAGCCTGCGCCGCAGTGGTAGCGAAGGCGACTTCACCGGCAAGGGTGTCATCACCCTCGACAACACCAAAAGTGATAGCGAGCTGCCCGAGTATCAGCAGATGCTCAACCGGGTCAAAGTGGATAAGAAAGACGGCATGCCCATCAAGAGCTTCGGTGTTCTTATCGGTTATGGCGTATTTATTATCGGCCTGGCTGCAGCGGCTTTCTGGGTTCGTACCGAAACCCTCAACGCTCAGGAAACCGACCTGATTGCCAACCCTCCTGCCATCAGCCAGTCCGCTGACGACTTCCCGAGCAACGATGGCGTGCCACTTCCGGACGACATGCAGGCGATGTCCGATAGCGCCGCAGGTAAATCGGCGCAGGACCAGATCGATGCCCTGCACCGTGCATCCCTGGTGACCTTTGCCGTCTTGAGCGGGCTGTTCATCTTCATCCAGGCGACCTCGACTTACCTGGCATACATTTACGGGTTTGCCGGTATTCACTCACGCAGGGCCTGGGAGTTGGTCCACAAATTTTCCAGCGCCGATGAGTACATGCGTTATCACGCCAGAAAAGCCCGCAGCGTCGCCAACGATGCACAGGCTTCACTGGGCACACTGCAAGGCCTGCAAATGAAAGTGTTCCGCATTGGTGGTGAAGACGAGACAAAGTTGCGCGAGGACTTGTCGAGCCGCAACTTCAAGGCCTTCATCAACGAGGAAGATGACAAGGCCGCGCGCAAAGGTATCAAAGACGGTGAAGCGGGTACCCGGACTCAGGCTCGCCAACTTATCCTGAACTATCTCAATCAGATCATGAGCGATGTGAATGCTGCCATTAAGGCGGGCGACGATGCGAAGATAAACCAATTGATCGCCCAGGCCATGCCACGTCTTGAGCAGATCGATGACAAAGATCCAGAGTTGGTTGGTTTGAAGCAGAGCTTCAACTCCCTGAAAATCTTCTACGTTGCTCCAGCGCCTGCACCCACAGCAGCTCCAGCCCCTGCACCGGTAGTCGCCCAGGTCGTGGCCGTCACCGTGGAAGCCGCCCCGGCTCCTACGCCCGTCGCCGCACCAGCACCCGCAGCTGCTCCATCGACCACCACCTTCGACCACAACGCCTTCGGCGACCTGACCGCCTTCGATGAAGATGACATCGACTACGTGGCCAACAAAAAAGGCGTGGACGCCGCCATTATCCGTCGCGCGCGCAAGCTGCAAATGCTCGATAAGCAGGAGGTCTGATGAAGTTCAAGAGCCTGCTGCTGGCTCTGGCATTCGTGCCCGCTGCCCTGGTGGCAGCGGAGCGCAATGATGTGCCGAGCTGCTACGCCCAGACCAAGATCGAGCAGTTTCGCAGTGCGCCTTCCGGGCGCATGTTGACGGTGGTGGTCGACCAGACCACGCCGCTGACCCAGGACCTGCAGAAAACCGCCTGGGGCCACATCAAGCGCTTCCTGCAGCCCGGCGACAAGCTGCGCCTGTACTCGTTCAGCGCCTACCTCGACGGCCATTACACGCGCCTGCAGTTTGCCGGCGAACTTGAAAAGCCGATCGACCCGGCAGTGCTCGGCGATGTGCCGATGATGGCCAGCCGCAAGTTCGACAGCTGCATGAAGGGCCAATCGACCGTCTTCTATCAGCGCTTCGGCAAGGCCTTCGCCAGCGCCATGGGCAAGTCCAGCTCGGACATCCCGCGCAGTGAAATCCTGTTCAGCCTGAAGTCCATCGGCGACGACCTCAAGAGCGCCGAAGGGGTCAATGAGAACGTCATCCTGCTGATGTCCGACATGCTCGAATACAGCGACTTCGGCAGCTTCTACACCAACAACGGGATCCGCGAGATCAATCCCGGCGTGGAGCTGGCGAAGGTCGAAAAGCAGAACCTGCTGGCTGACTTTGGCGGGGCCCGGATCTATGTGCATGGGGCGGCATTTGTGCCGACCCAGATCAAAAACGGCTACCGCAGCGGCAAGATGATCCAGAACCTTGAAGGTTTCTGGAGCCAGTACTTCGCCAAGTCCAACGCAGAACTCAAAGGCTTCGGTAACCCGGAGTTGACGAGCGCTGTCGAGTGATTGATCGGCCGCCTACGCCTGTAGGAGCGAGCCCGCTCGCGATGACTTCAAGGACAACGCGCCTGTCCAGAAGTACGCGTTATCGTTGACGTCCATCGCGAGCAGGCTCGCTCCCACAAGACGTAGGCGGCCTTTTTCAACGCCAATAAAAAGCCCCGAACCAGTCGGGGCTTTTTTTCAGCCTGGTATCAGGCCGCGATCACGCATGCTTTATCAGAACACGTTGATCGGGTAATCCACGTACACCCGCAGCTCGTTGCCGCTGACGTTGTACTCGCTGGATTTCTGCGACACGCGCAGGATCGAGCTACGCAGCTTCACGCTCAGGTCTTTGGCCGGGCCGCTCTGGACCACGTACTTGAACTGGTTGAAGATTTCGCGCTCGGTGCCACCGGTGCTGGTGGAGGTGGTGATGTTGTCACCACGCACGTAAGCCACGTTGTAGGTCAGGCCTGGCACGCCGAAAGCGCCGAAGTCGAGGCCGTAGCCCAACTGCCAGCTGCGCTCGTCTTCAGCGTTGAAGTCGGACCAGTAGGAGTTGGCCAGGTAGATGGTGTTGCCACCGTCACCGACACGACCCTGGTCTTTCTGGTAGCCGCCGTAGGCGTAGCCCAGGTTGCTGTCACCGGTGCTGCGCTGGTGCGCCAGGGTGAAAGAGTGCGGACCAGTGGCGAAGGTGCCTGCCAGGCTCCAGATCTTGTTGTCGTCGCCAGTGGCGCCGCTTTCACGAACGTAGGAGTCTTCCAGCTTGGTGCGGTAGCCGTTCAGGTCCAGGGTCAGGGACTGATCGCTGGCCAGCGGGAACACGTAGTTCAGGTTGATGTACTGCTTCTTCAGCACGTCTTCGACGTCGGAAGCGTACAGCGCGCCCTTGAACTGCTCGGTGAACTGGTAGCTACCGCCCAACACGTTGATCGACTTCAGGCCACCGCTGTCACGGCCTTCGGCGCTTTTACGCGACTCGGCAGTGAAACGACCGGCGTTCAGTTCCAGGCCTTCGATCTCTTTGGAAGTGATCAGGGTACCGGTGTAGCTTTCCGGCAGCAGGCGGGAGTTGTCGTAGTTCAGCACCGGCAGGGCCGGCATCTGGTCACCGTAGGTCAGCACGGTGCTCGACAGACGGAATTTCACCGCCGCGCCAGCCTTGGACAGGTCGTTGGCTGCAGCGCCGCTGTCGCCTTGCTTGAAGAAGTCGATGCCACCGGCACCGCTACGACCCTTGCCGCCGTCCAGGCGCAGAGCGTACAGACCGAAAGCGTCCACACCAACACCGACGGTGCCCTGGGTGAAGCCCGAGGAGAAGGTGCCAATGGCAGCCTGGCCCCATTCGGCCTTATCGTCGTTACCATCCTTGTAATCGCGATTGATGTAGGCGTTGCGCAGCAGCACTTTCAGGCTGCTGTCTTCAACAAAACCCTTGGACTCAGCTTGGTCATTGGCCATTGCTTGAGTCGCGCTCAACATCCCCAGTGCGATCAGACTAATACGCTTATTCAACATGTTATTTTCCTTATTACGGGTTGATACGCGCTGTGACCGCTGGCTGAAATGGCTGCTTTTGCGCTCTTTTTTCATCCCTAAACAAAAGGGCCCGCCCACACAAAAGCGTGGCGGGCCCTTTTTTATTGTTTTGAGTCGTGGCTACGTGCCACAGGCGTTGGGGCGAATCCTATCCGCGCATGTAACTGTGTGTCAATTTCGTGAATCGTCTGTAATAAGACGAAAATTGTCTAAGAAATCAGTTGCCGGCGGTACTCATAGACTCGTGGATAAGCCGCTGAGCCCGCACGATCAATGGGCACAACCGTCCAGCCCACAGGTCGGAGCCACTGCCGCGCTATCAAGCGCAGGCTGTTTCAGCGACTGGCCCAGCCATTGGGCAAAGGCTTCAGGCTTGCCCAGCCAAGGGCCGATATCGATCAGAGAAAACTGCCCGCCCTGCTCCAGCACCAGCGTCGGAAACCCTTGCCCGCCAACCTCTGCCAGCAGCCCCCGGCTGTGCTTGAAGTGGACCTGCAACTCGTTGGCCAGGACCTGTTTGAACTCAGCATCAAAGGCCTCGGCGTCCAGGCCGATGGCGGTGGCCAGTTCCCGCAGCACCGCCTCTTCGGCAATGCGCCGACCTTGCACATAGTGTGCACTCTGCAAGCACCCGAGCAGTTCCAGGCCACGACCACCAAGACGTTCCGCTGCCAGCACTGCTGCGGTCGGTGGCGCCGAATCGAAGACTGCCGAATGATCGCGCAGCAGGCCGTCGAAATAAGCCTGGCCAAACGGTTGCCCGCTGTACTCGGCAATTCGCCGGTCGTGGGGCATCACATAGTCACGCAATTGCGCACTCACCGGCTGCCGGTTGGCTCCGGTCATCATGCCGCCGCCGTGCAGCAAAACCGGCAAAACCGCCTGCGCTGCCTGCACCAGGGGTTTAGCGCCATAGCACCAGCCACACAAGGGATCGTAAATGTAATGAAGGGTCGGGCCAGACATCCGGGGCTCCAGCAAAGGGTCAGAATTAGTGGCAAGCAGGTTATGCCGGACGCGATCCTGGAAAAACCTCGCCTCGCGACTTGGTTTGTTGCACAGAGCGGTCGAATCGCCAATGAAATAATTAGTAACAATCAATTCAGGCAAGGCATCAGGAATAATTAACGGAAGTAAATAGCAAGCATTACCATTCGCACCCTCGAATGACCTACCCCTCCGGATGCGTTTCAAATGCCTGCCCCCTTCCGTCTTACGTCCGTCACCCTGGGGCTGTTTGCCTCGTTGACCGGCGGTTTTACCTACGCTGCCACCACTGAATTGCCTGCCACCTCGATCAGCGCCGAAGCGGACGAAGTCGACGACCCTCGGGTCAAGGAAGTCAGCACCGCGACCCGCACCGCCACCCCGGTGCGCTACGTCCCGCAGGCCATCGACTCGGTAAAAACCGCCAACCTCTCCGACTACGGCACCAACGACCTGGGCACGGCCCTGGGCGGCATCCCCAACGTCAGCAGCGGCGCCGACACGCGCTTCGACAGCTTGCGCATTCGCGGTTTCGACGCCAGTAACGACTTCTACCTCGACGGCATCCGCGACGACAGCCAGTACGTGCGCGACTTGCACAACATCGAGCGCATTGAAGTGCTCAAAGGCCCGGCCGCAGTGCTGTACGGCCGTGGCAGCCAGGGCGGGATCGTCAACCGGGTGAGCAAGTTGCCAGAGTTCGGCCGCCGCTCGACCATCGAAGCCCAGGGCGGCAGCGAGGACATGCGCAGCCTGTATGCCGACCTGAGCACCGACCCGAGCGAAAACCTCAGCCTGCGCCTGAACATGGGCAACCTGGATGAAAACAGCTTCCGCGACGGCGTCAGTGGCAGCCGCCAACTGTTCGCACCGTCGATGAGCTGGCAACTGACACCGGACCTGAACTGGTTGGTGCAGTACGAATACAGCCGCTACAACCGCACGCCCGATCGCGGCATCCCGGCCATCAACGGACGGCCCGCCGACGTCGGCCGCGATACCACCTACGGCACCGATAACGATTTCATCGACGACAAGTCGCAATCCCTGCGCTCGAAACTCAGTTACGAGCTTGCCGACAACTGGCAACTGCGCCACACCCTGGGGGTGTTCAAGCTCAACAGTGATTTCGACAACACCTACGTCACCAATGTGAACACCACGACCAACCAGGTGGTTCGCCAGCATTGGCAACAGGACCTGACCACCCGCAATGTGTTCAACAACCTGGAACTGGAAGGCGGTTTCAGCACCTTCGGCCTCGAGCATCGCCTGCTCAGCGGGCTGGAACTGGGCAGCCAACGCCGCGATCCGAAACTGTACAACGCGGCCACCACGCCACCGGGCAACAGCCCCGTGCCGAACCTGGACCTGTACCACCCCGACCGGAACATCGTGCACACCGGGCGCATGCAGGTCTTCAGCGACTCCCACACCGAAGTCGAAAGCCGCGCCATTTACCTGCAGGACCAACTGCGCCTCAACGATCAATGGCAACTGCTGGCCGGCGTGCGTTATGACACCTTCGATATCGACTCGACCAACCAGCTCAAGAACATCTCCGAAGACCGCGACAGCCACAGCACCAGCCCACGGCTCGGTGTGGTCTGGACCCCGCTGCAGAACCACTCGTTCTACGCCTCTTGGAGCAAGACCTTCTCGCCCGTCGGTGGCGGCCTGATCGGCATCACGCCGGGCCTGACCACCAACGTCAACGACCTGAGCCCCGAGCTGACCAAGCAGAAAGAGATCGGCGTGAAGAGCGACTGGCTCGACGACCGCCTGAGCACCACCCTGGCGATCTACGAACTTGAACTCTACAACCGTCGCACCAGCGATCCCAACGATCCGACCGTGACCCTGCTCACCGGCGTGCAACGTTCGCGCGGTATCGAACTGACTGGCGCCGGGAAAATCACCGGCAATTGGTATGTGCGCGGCGGTATGGGCTTTCAGGACGCCACCGTCGAGAAAGACAACAACGGCTTTGAAGGCAAGCGCATCAGCAACGTCGCCAAGCGCAACGGCAGCCTGTTCATCACCTGGAAACCGGAGATGGGCTGGTACGCCGAGACGGGCCTGACCCTGGTGGGCGATCGTTATGCCGACAACCTCAACACCACCGTCCTGCCCGGTTATGGCCGCTGGGACGCCCTGGCCGGTTTCCGCCAGAAGGACTGGGACCTGCGCGCGGCGCTGAACAACATCAGCGACAAGACTTACTACGAGTCGTCGACCAGCGCCTACCAGATCCAGCCTGGCGCACCCCGCAGCCTGGTCGTCACCGGGACCTACAGTTTCTAAAGGCAAAAAAAAGCGCTGCCATCCGGGCAGCGCTTGAGCAATCCATTGTTGTCTATCCTTGCATCACATCCCACAGCGCTTCCAGTTCTGCCTCGCTGAAAAAATCAGCGGGGTAGCGCTCGATCATCATCCTGCGCGGGTCGGGTTCCCTGACCTGTCGCGTTCCGTTGGACTTCAACCATTGCGCCAGCACTTGCAGCGACTCGCCATTGAGTGCCAAGGGATATGCTGTCCGCTCGCTGACCCTGTTCATCGCAGCGCTCTCTCCCGGTTCTTGAGCGGCCAACTTATCCAAGGTTTATGACAGAACATCGCAGCTCTACATTCCCGGGACTTACCCCAGGACCGATACAAGAGCTATGCCAAGGCGCCTGGCAGCCCGACGTGCGGCTATAAAAAAGCCCGCAGTCCTTTCGGGCTGCGGGCTGGCTGTGAATGCCTCGATGACGCGGGCTAAAACGCCCGCTCATCGCCAGCCACAGGCTGTTACAACTTCACTCAACCTTTGTGGGGCGCAGGTTGCTGTTGGGTCAGGCAATGAATGTTGCCGCCACCCAGTAACAGTTCACGCCCCGGCACCATCACCACTTCATGCTGCGGGAACAGGTTCTGCAGGATTTCCTTGGCCGGGCCATCCAGCGGATCGTCAAAGCTGGGGGCAATGATGCCGCCGTTGACGATCAGGAAGTTCACGTAGGAACCGGCCAGGCGCACCGAAGGATTACGCTCCTGGCTGCCGTCTACCGGATCGACTCCCGCGCATTCTTCCTCGGTTGCATACAGCGGCCCCGGGATCGGCATCTTGTGCACGACAAACGGGCGGCCCTTGGCGTCGGTGCTGTTTTGCAGGACGTTCATGGCCGCCTGGCAACGTGGGTAGTTCGGGTCCTGCGGGTCATCCGTCCAGGCCAGCAGCACTTCGCCGGGACGCACGTAGCAGCAGAAGTTATCCACATGGCCGTCGGTTTCGTCGTTGTACAGACCGTCCGGCAACCAGATGATCTTATCCACAGCCAGTTGCGCGCTGAGCACCGCTTCGATTTCGCTGCGGCTCAGGTGCGCGTTGCGATTGCGGTTGAGCAGGCATTCTTCGGTGGTGATCAGCGTGCCTTCACCGTCGACGTGGATCGAACCGCCTTCGAGCACGAAGCCCTCGGTGCGGTAACGCGAACTGCGCTCGATCTCGAGGATCTTGCCGGCGACTTGCGCGTCACGGTTCCACGGCGAGTACAGGCCGCCGTCGAAACCGCCCCAGGCGTTGAAGTCCCAGTGCACGCCGCGCACTTCACCGCTGTTGTTGATGACGAACGTCGGACCGGTATCACGCACCCAGGCGTCATCACTGGACATCTCGACCAGGCGAATATTCGGTACATCGAGGCGGGCGCGGGCGTTTTCGTATTGGCCGGCGGACACGGCAACGGTCACCGGTTCAAAGCGGGCAATGGCCTTGGCCACTGCCACGTGGGCGGCTTGTGCAGGCTTGCCGCCCAGGCGCCAGTTGTCCGGGCGCTCTGGCCAGACCATCCAGGCCTGGGTCTGGGGGGCCCATTCAGCCGGCATGTAGAAACCGTCGGCGCGGGGGGTGCTGTGCAAAGTGGTCATAACAATCAGGACTCCAGGGAACCGTCTAGGGTTTTCAGCGGGCCATACAGGTTCGGACGCCGATCGCGGAACGAACCCCAGGCGCTGCGGATGTGCTCCAGCTCATCCAGATCAAAACTGTGCACCAGTATGCCTTCTTCGGTCTGGTTGAGCTCCTCGACCTTCTCGCCGAACTGGTTGGCGATGAACGAAGAACCGTAGAAGGTGATGTCGTAGCCGTCCTGTTCCTCGTTGCCGATGCGGTTGCTGGCGATCAACGGCATCAGGTTGGCACCGGCATGGCCCTGCTGTACCCGCTGCCAGTGGTCGCGCGAGGAGATGCTTTTGTCGTGCGGTTCGCTGCCGATAGCCGTCGGGTAGAACAGGATCTCTGCGCCGAGCAGCGCCATGCTGCGGGCGCACTCCGGGAACCACTGGTCCCAGCAGATGCCCACACCAATTTTCGCGTAGCGGGTGTTCCACACCTTGAAGCCGGTGTCGCCCGGGTTGAAGTAATACTTTTCATGGTAGCCAGGGCCATCGGGGATGTGGCTCTTGCGATAAATCCCCAGGTTGCTGCCATCGGCATCGATGATCGCGATGCTGTTGAAGCGCGCCCGGCCAGCCAGCTCGTAGAAGCTGATCGGCAGGACCACCTGCAACTCCTTGGCGACTTTCTGGAAGTGCTTGATGGCCACGTTGTCTTCAACGCGGGTCGCCAGTTGCAGGTAGTCCGGGTTCGGCTTCTGGCAGAAGTACGGGGCCTCGAACAGCTCCTGGATCAGGATGATCTGCGCGCCCTTGCCCGCGGCCTCACGGACCAGCTTCTCGGCGGTCTCGATGTTGGCTTCAAGGTCCCAGGAACAGGCCATCTGGGTAGCGGCGACAGTAACGATACGACTCATGAATCATCTCCCGGGCGGGTGCAGGGGGTCGAGCGTGGCATCGACCGATGACAGTAAGGGGATCGGCCGGGCGCAGAAATTTACAGCGCGGCGTCAGGCGACTTTATAACCGATAAAAATCGGCTTTTGAAGTGACCGTAACGCGAACAGAACTTTTTTTAGCGATAAATACCGATAATAATCGGCATTTGTGGCTGATTGACCGATTCCATCGCGGGCAAGCCCGCTCCCACAGGATGACTTTGGGGGCTCAAAGATTTTTCAGGCACCCCTCAACCTGTGGGAGCTGGCTTGCCAGCGATGGCGGCCGAACGGCCACCCTCGCCAGCGCGGGTTTACAAGCCTTCGCCCAGCACCTTCACCAGCATGTCGACAAAAAAATCGACACTCTGGCGCGACGTGACCATCGGCGGCTTGATCTTGAGGACGTTGAGGAAGTCTCCGGTCGGCTGCATGAAGATCCCCAGCTCGCGCAGGCGGTCGCACAGCAGGGCGGTTTCTGCGGTGGCCGGCTCGAGCGTCTCGCGGTTGCGGACCAGTTCCACCCCCAGGTAAAAACCGGAGCCATGCACCGCACCGACCAACGGATAACGCTCGACCAAGGCCTCCAGGCGTTCCTTGAAATAGCCGCCGACGACCTGGGCGTTCTCCCACAGCTTTTCTTCTTCCATCACATCCAGCACCGCCATGCCGATGCGGCAACTCACCGGGCTGCCACCGGCCGAAGAGAAGAAGTAGCCTTCGGCTTCCAGCGCTTGGGCAATTTCCCGACGGGTAATCACCGCCCCCAAGGGCTGGCCATTGCCCATGCCCTTGGCCATGGTGATGATGTCCGGGACCACGCCCTGCTCTTCAAAGCCCCAGAAAAACTTGCCCATGCGCCCATAACCGACCTGCACCTCGTCGGCGATGCACACCCCGCCCCGCGCGCGGACCAGCCCATAGACTTGCTGCAGGTATCCCGCGGGCAACGAGATACCACCGGCATTGCCATACACCGGCTCGCAGATGAAACCCGCCAACGGGCGCTTCTGCTCGTCCAGTCGAGCCAGGTGGTGCTCGACGCTGCGCACGTAATCCGGCGCACTGTCGGGCCCGCGGAACTCACCCCGGTAGGTGTTTGGCGCGGTGACCGGGTGCACCCAGTCCGGGCGACTGCTCAGCGCTTGCGGGTTGTCGGCGATTGAGGTCGACACCGCGTCCGCCCCCACCGTCCAGCCGTGATACGCCTCCAGCACACTGAGCATGTCGCGAGCGCCGCTGTAGGCCCACGCCAGGCGAATCGCCAGGTCGTTGGCCTCGCTGCCGCTGTTGACCAGGAACACCCGGTCCATCGAGTCCGGCGCCAGCGCCAGCAGACGCTCGGAGAATTCAGCGATGGCGGCATAGTGAAAGCGCGAGTTGGTGTTGAGCAGCGACCACTGCCGGCTGGCCTCGGCGGCCATGCGCGGGTGACCGTGGCCCAGCACCGCGACGTTGTTGAGCATGTCCAGATAGGAGCGGCCCTGCATGTCGATCAGGTGGTTGCGCCAGCCCCGCTCGATGCGCGGCGGATCGACGTAATAGTGCTTTTGCGAACGGGCGAAGCTGGCATCCCGACGGGCCAGCAACGTGTGCGGATCGAGCTCGACCTCGGCATCGCAGGCCAACCCCAGCAACGCCGCCGGAGACGGGCACAATGCTTGCCAGGCCGGGGCCCGGGACGGCGTGCAAAACAGCGGCGGATCGAGTTCGGCGCCACGACACAATTGCACCCGCAACGCGCCGCCGGCCTCCCCCAGCACCTGGCCCTTGAGCACTGCGGCACCACTGTGCAGCGACGGGGTGACACCCCACAGGCGCACGCTCAGTTGGGCACTGTCGAGCTGCAGGCGGCCATCGGCGCTCAAGTGGATGACACCCGCAAACGGCGCCTCGATCGCAGTGCCCATCGGCACCTGCAAATCGACGTGCAGCGGGTAGGTGTCCGGTTCCACCGCACTGTCCGGACGGGTCCGGGCCAGGCGGTACTGCCCGTAGCGACTGGCCGCCAGGCCGTGAGCCAGAGCCGCTTGCGCCAGTAGACGCTGATCGATGCCCTCCTGCTCCCAGTTACCGGCTTCAAAGTGTGCACTCAGCACACCCAGGTCGAGCAAGGCGAACTCGCGCCCCACCAGGCTCGGCAGCAAGGGCGCAAAGCCCTGGCTGGCGATCACCGGCAGCGACTCGCCGGCAGTCACCAGGATCGCCGCTTCCATCAGCTCGAAAGGCACCGACGTGGCGACGCGGAAGATCTCCCACTCGTGGCTCAAGTTGTCGCGGCTGTACTGGTTCTGCGGATCGATGCTCACCTGCTGTTCGCCGCTGAGCACCAGCACCGCCGCCCGCGCCACAATCAGTGGCCAGAGTGCCTGCAACTCTTCACGCTGCAGCGGATTGACCGCGTGGTAGGCGCGCACCGCCGGCAGGATAACCATGGGATCACCATCGGCATGGTGCAGCAGCGCCGCACAGGTCACCGACAGATCGGTGATGCGCCAGGTGCGGATCAGATCGCCGAAGTCGATCACCCCCTGCAACTGCCAATGCCGTTGCGCATCCCGCGTCCAGACCACGTTGTCGTCGGTGATGTCCATGTGGATCGCCTGCACCGGCAGCTTTGCCTGCAGGGGCCGCAAGCGCTGCTCGGCGTGCAAGGCGGCGGCGCTGATCAGCTCGCGCTGCTGTGGGTCGCCGATTACCGGCAGCAGGTGTTCGATCAGTGCACTGGCGTGGCGGGCATCCCACTGCAATGTGCGCTCCAGCCCCGGATGGGTGAACCCGGCCAGGGCCAGGTCCATTTCGCCGCAGAGCCGCCCGAACCCGGCCACCACCTCATGGCCCAGGTGATCGAGGTGAGTCAGGGATTGCCCGTCGATGTAGTCGAGCAAGCGCACGTGCAGGGACTGGCCGGCCAGCTCCAGGGTCAGCAGGTCGGCGCCGCTCTTCGCTGCGATGACCCGTGGCACATGCAGCCCCGGGCGTGTCGCCAGGTGTTTGAGCGCAGCGTGCTGAGCCTCAAGCTCCAGCGCGGCATAGTCGCCACGGCAGATTTTCAGGACGAAGCGCCCCTGATCGCTGTCGAGCCGATAGTTGAGGTCCTGCTGGCTGCCCAGTGACTGCAGCGTCCCGCTCAGCCCGTAGTGCTCACGCAGCAACTCCAGTGCTTGTTCTGCGGTGACTTGCGGACTGGCCAGACTGGCGCGGTGAATCAACGTGGCGAGCAACATACAACGACCCCTGGAATTTTTGTAAGGCGTCTATATCGCCACTGCTCAGGGCGATACGCAACCCCCGGCAGCGGTCAGTGATCGGTCAGCGTGATGGAACGCGTTGCGCGAGTGTCTCGCCGCGCAAGCCTAGGCATAATGCAGCGGTACCCCCAGGCGATGCCCGATGCCCATGACTCCAGCCCTCCCCCGCAGACCCCGTTGGCGCAGCCTGGCCTTGCTTGCCCTGTGCCTCGCTCCCTTGCTGTGGCCGCTGGAGCACCTGGCCGAGCGTTATTACCGCAGCGAACTGGCCGGACAGAACCGCCAGACCCTGGACCTGTACGTCGCCAACCTGCTGGGCACCCTGCACCGCTACGAAGTGTTGCCGCAGATCCTCGGCGATCTGCCCGCCTTGCGCGCCGTCCTCGGGGCGCCGGACGATGGCGTGACCCAGGGCAACGCCAACCGTTTCCTGAAAAACATCAGCGCCCAGACCGGGGCCGAGGTCATGTACCTGATGGACGTGCGCGGCAACACGCTGGCCGCGTCGAACTGGGACAAACAGGACAGCTTCATCGGCCGCAACTTCGCCTTCCGCCCCTACTTCAGCGAAGCCATGCAGGGGCGCCTCGGACGCTTTTTCGGCTTGGGCACCACCTCCACCAAACGTGGTTATTACTTCGCTGCCGCCGTGCGCGACGGCGAGGAAATACTCGGCGTGCTGGTGATCAAGGTCGACCTCGACCACACCGAAAGCCTGTGGGGCAAGACTCCGGAGCAACTGCTGGTAACCGATCACAATGGCGTGGTCATCCTCACCTCGCGGGCGGATTGGCGCTTCCGTGCAAGCCGGCCGCTGACGGATGACGAGCGCACCGCCATCGCTGCCGTGCAGCCCTACCCGACCCTCGATCCACGACCGTTGCAGATCGACCAGAACGCCTGGTTGACCCAGACCCAGCAGATCGATGAAACCGGCTGGCGCGTCAGCATTCTTGCGCCCAGGACCCTGATCGACCGCCCCGTGCGCACGGTGCTGGCCATCGGCGGCGCGACGCTGCTGGTGCTGATGTTGCTGCTGGGGCTGATGATGCAGCGCCGGCGCCACTATCTGCAGCGCATCGACTTCGAAGCCAAGACCCGGCGTGAACTGGAAGTCCGGGTGGCCGAGCGCACCAGTGACCTGGAAGGCCTCAACCGCCGGCTCCGGGAAGAAGTGCTGGAGCGTGAGCAGGCGCAACAGGAATTGGTCCGCGCCCAGGACGACCTGGTGCAGGCCGGCAAACTCTCAGCGCTGGGCACCATGTCGGCGAGCATCAGCCACGAACTCAATCAACCGCTGGCGGCGATCCGCAGCTACGCCGAGAACGCCGAGGTACTGCTCGATCATCAACGCACCGACGATGCCCGCGGCAACCTCAAGCTGATCAGCGAACTGACCGGGCGCATGGCCTCGATCATCGCCCACCTGCGCGCCTTTGCCCGACGCGACCGCCATGCCCCGGAAAGCGTCGCCCTGCAACCGGCGCTGGACGATGCCCTGGCGTTGCTGGCCAAGCGTCGCCGCAGCATGGAAGTGGAGCTGATCCGCGACCTGCCGGCCGCCGCGCTGTGGGTCGAGGCCGGCGAAACCCGCCTGCGCCAGGTGCTGGGCAACCTGCTGGCCAACGCGCTCGATGCCCTCACCGAAAAAGGTCCACCGCGCAAACTCTGGTTGAGTGCCGAAACCACCGCCGAGGGCGTCAATCTGTACATTCGCGATAATGGCCCGGGGTTCTGCATGGAAGCCCTGGGCCGCGCCAGCGAGCCGTTCTACACCACCAAGACCCGCACCCAGGGGCTTGGCCTGGGGCTGGCCATCTGCGAAACCCTGATGCGCGCCTTCGGCGGTGAACTGTCGTTCGCCAACCACAAGGAAGGCGGCGCCCTGATCACCCTGCGGCTGCGCGCTGGCGCACCCGGTGTAAGCCTGCAACCGTCCGAGGACCGCAGTGAATGAGCAACCTGATCGACAATCGGATTGAAGTGGTACTGATCGACGACGATCCGCACCTGCGCCAGGCCCTGAGCCAAACGCTGGACCTGGCCGGGCTGAAGATTCTGCCGCTGGCGCAAGCCCAGGGCCTGGCCGCGCGCCTGGAGCGCGACTGGCCCGGCGTGGTGGTCAGCGACATTCGCATGCCCGGCATGGACGGCCTGGAGCTGTTGGCCGAACTGCACGCCCAGGACCCGGAGCTGCCGGTCTTGCTGATTACCGGTCACGGCGACGTGCCTTTGGCGGTGCAGGCGATGCGCGCCGGTGCCTATGACTTCCTCGAAAAACCCTTCGCCAGCGATGCCCTGCTCGACAGCGTGCGCCGGGCCCTGGCCCTGCGCCGCCTGGTCTTGGAAAACCGCAGCCTGCGCCTGGCCCTGAGCGATCGGAATGAACTGAGCACGCGGTTGATCGGTCACTCGCCGTCGATGCTGCGCCTGCGCGAGCAGATCGGTGCGCTGGCCCCGACCAAGGCCGATGTGCTGATCCTCGGCGAGACCGGCGCCGGCAAGGAAGTGGTGGCCCGCGCCCTGCACGACTTGTCGAACCGCCGCAACGGCCCCTTCGTCGCGATCAACGCCGGTGCATTGGCCGAGTCGGTGGTCGAAAGCGAACTGTTTGGCCACGAACCGGGGGCGTTCACCGGGGCGCAGAAACGACGCATCGGCAAGTTCGAATTCGCCAATGGCGGCACGCTGTTCCTCGATGAAATCGAGAGCATGAGCCTGGACGTACAGGTCAAGCTCCTGCGTCTGCTGCAAGAGCGGGTGGTGGAGCGGCTGGGGGGCAATCAGTTGATCCCGCTGGACATCCGCATCATTGCCGCGACCAAGGAAGACCTGCGCCAATCGGCCGACCAGGGGCGCTTTCGTGCCGACCTGTACTACCGCCTGAACGTTGCACCCCTGCGCATTCCACCCCTGCGTGAACGCGGCGAAGATGCTCTGATGATGTTCCAGCACTTTGCCGATGAAGCCAGCGAACGCCATGGCCTGGCGCCCCACGAACTGCTCCCGGGGCAACGTGCGTTACTGCTGCGCCATCGCTGGCCGGGCAATGTGCGCGAGCTGCAGAATGCCGCCGAACGTTTTGCCCTCGGCCTGGAACTGGCGCTCGACTCCACTGCCGACGATGGCAGTCCCGTGTCGCTGACTGCCGAACCCAGCGGCAACCTCAGCGAGCAGGTGGAAAGTTTCGAGAAGAACCTGATCGCCGCCGAACTGGCACGCTCCCACAGCTCCCTGCGCAGCGTCGCCGAAGCCCTGGGGGTGCCGCGCAAGACCCTGCATGACAAACTGCGCAAACACGGCCTGAACTTCGCCGACGCCGCCGGCGCCCACAACAGCGGCGAGGAGCTCGATTGAGCCACAGCCCGCCAGCTGTCATCCCGGCAACCCACCATGAGGCCCACGCATGAACCACGACAGTCGTTACCTGGAATCGATCCTGCACCACGACATCCCCCTGACCCGGGACATGGGCCTCAAGGTGCTCGACTGGCAGTCCGGGCAGTTGCGCCTGCAGCTACCGCTGGCAGCCAACGTCAACCACAAGAGCACCATGTTCGGTGGCAGCCTGTACTGCGCCGCCGTGCTGGCCGGCTGGGGCTGGTTGCACCTGCGCCTGCGCGAAGCCGGCATCGAGGACGGGCACATCGTGATCCAGGAAGGGCACATCAGCTATCCGCTGCCGGTGACCACCGACGGGATTGCCATTTGCGCGGCACCGAGTGCGGCGGTGTGGAACAAGTTCCTGGCCATGTACCAGCGTTATGGCCGGGCTCGCCTGACCCTGCAAACGCGCATCGTCAACGCCGACAGCAATGACGATGCGGTGACCTTCAGCGGGCAGTATGTGTTGCACCGCTGAAGAACATGAGCAGTGGTGCTGGTTCAGGCCCGAGCCAGTTCCAGCAGCTTTTGCCGCCACGAGGCCTTGGCCGGCAAGGCCAGGAAGAAGCTGTTGAGTAAGGATTCCCGGGCTGGGTAGGTGAAGGGCACACCGCTCAGCTCCAGCACTTCGCCGCCCGCGCCTTCGAGCACGCCTTGCGCTGCCGCGGTATCCCACTGGGACGTTGGCGCCAATCGCGGGTAACAATCCGCCGCGCCTTCGGCCAGCAGGCAGAACTTCAGCGAGCTGCCGATATTCGCCAACTGCAACTCACCCAGGCTGGCACTCAAGCCCGCCAGCAAACGCTCTTGTTCCGGGCTGGAATGGCGGCGGCTGGCAACCACGGTAAAGGCTTCGCCTGCCCCCGGCGCCTGGCGGACCTGGATCGGTAGCGCGGCGCTGTCTTTGTCGGCGCGCCAGGCGCCGAGTCCGGCACCGCCGAAATAGCAGCGGCCATTGGTCGGCATCGACACCACCCCAAACACCACGCGCCCCTGCTCGATCAGCGCGATGTTGACGGTGAATTCTTCACTGCCGGCGATGAACTCCTTGGTGCCGTCCAGCGGGTCCACCAGCCACCAGCGCTGCCAGCCAGCACGCACGGCTTGCGGGATATTGGCGTCTTCTTCCGAGAGCACCGGGATGCTCGGATCAAGCGCCGTCAGGCCCGCGAGAATCACATGGTGCGCCGCCAGGTCGGCGGCGGTGACCGGCGAATCGTCGGTCTTGGTCATCACCTCGGTACCGGTGCGCCAGAACGGCAGGATCGCCTCGCCAGCCTGCAGCGCCAGCTCGACCACCGACGCCAGCAACGGGTGTGCCTGGGGTAAATCCCTCATGGCTGGAACGCTCCGCGCTGGGTCAGCAGGTCGCGGGCCAGGTACAGCGCCGCCAAGGCCCGGCCTTCGGTGAACTGCGGGTTTTGCGCCAGCGCTGCCAGCTCGCGCAGATTGACCCGGTCAACCCGCATCGGCTCCGGCTCGTCTCCTTCCAGGCGCTCTTCGTAGAGCTCGGTGGCCAGCACCACCTGGATTTTCTGGCTCATGTAACCGGGCGACAGCGACAGCTCGGTCAGGTGCTCCAGTTGCCGCGCGCCAAAACCGGCCTCCTCCTTGAGCTCGCGCTCGGCAGCGGCCAGCACATCCTCGCCCGGCTCGATCAGGCCCTTGGGCAAGGACATCTCATAGGCATCGGTACCACCGCAATACTCTTCGACCAGTACTGCATGGTCGGCATCGAGCATCGCCACAATCATCACTGCGCCATACCCGGCGCCCTTGCCGACCAATCGCTCATAGGTGCGCTCCACGCCATTGGAGAAACGCAGTTGCACCTCTTCCACGCAAAACAGGCGGCTGGTGGCGACGATCTCGCGGGCTAGGACTTCGGGTTTTTGGCGCATAGCGGCTCCTTGGCGTGAACGGGTTACTATACCCGGCCTTTCCTGATTGTTTATGCCGGATATCTGTTTCCCGCTGGAGAAGCCTGCAATGCCCACACTGCCCTGGCGCGACATCGATACCGTTCTGCTGGATATGGACGGCACGCTGCTGGACCTGCACTACGACAACCATTTCTGGATGGAACACCTGCCCCAGCGCTACGCCGAATTGCACGGCATCAGCCGGGCCATGGCCGAGCTGGAAATGCAGCCGTTGTTCGAGCGCAACGCCGGTCAGTTGCAATGGTATTGCCTGGATTTCTGGAGCAGTGAACTGCGCTTGCCCGTGCGCGAGTTGAAGCTGGAAACCGCTCACCTGATCGCCCTGCGCCCGGATGCCGATACCTTTCTGGCGGCGATCAAGCAGGCCGGCAAGCGGGTCATCCTGATTACCAACGCCCACCGCGATTCGCTGTCGCTGAAACTGGAAAGGATCGAGCTGGCGCCCTACTTCGAGCGCTTGATCAGCTCCCACGACTATGGCTTCCCCAAGGAGAGCCGACAGTTCTGGGATGCGTTGCAGGCCGACATCGGCTTCGACCCAAGCCGCAGCCTGTTCATCGATGACACCTTGCCAATCCTGCGCAGTGCGCGGGATTTTGGTGTGGCGCATTTATTGGCCGTCAGCGTGCCGGATAGCCGCAAAGGGCCCAAGGACACTGCCGAGTTTGCCGCGGTGGGGGATTATCAAGAGCTTATTGCGGGGCTTTAGACCTGGTCGCCTGCATCGCGAGCAGGCCCGCTCCCACAGGGCGCGCATCAACCCTGTGGGAGCGGGCTTGAGGGTTACTCAGGAATACGCAACGTCTGGCCCGGGTAGATTTTGTCCGGGTGCGACAACAGCGGCTTGTTGGCCTCGAAGATTTTGTTGTACTGGTTGGCCGAACCATACACCGCCAGGGAAATCGCGCTGAGGGTGTCACCCTTCTTCACTACTACAAAGCGTGCAGCGGCCACCACTGGCCCGCTCACGGTGATCTGGTCATCGACACTGCCGACGCCGGCAATGTTGCCCACCGCCAGGAGGATCTTCTCTTTCTCTTCCTGACTGCTGACTTCGCCCGTCACAGTCACCTTGTCGCCATCCACCGTGGCCTGCACATTCGGGTTGCCCAGGCCGACCTTCGCGATGTGATCCTTCAACTGCTCGCTCGCATTGGCGTTACCCGGTGTCAGCAGATCCAGCAGTTTTTCGCCTGCTTCTTTCACAAAGCTCAAAAGACTCATGGTGCACTCTCCTTGGGTTTAATAGGTCCGGTCGCGAAAGACTAGACCAACTCTGCGCAACGCGGTTCCCAACCGACCAATGACGCACGGCAACCCAACCGCTAGAATCCGTCCCTCACCGCGCCCAGGAATGAAGATGGACATCAAACAGCTGAAATTCCTCATCGCCCTCGACGAAACCCGCCATTTCGGCCAGGCCGCCGCGCGCTGCCACATCACCCAGCCCACCCTGTCGATGCGCTTGCGCAGCCTGGAAGAAGAACTGGACCTGCCGCTGGTCAATCGCGGCCAGCGTTTCGAAGGTTTTACCGCCCCCGGTGAGCGGGTGCTGGCCTGGGCGCGCACCGTGCTGGCCGCCTATGACGGCCTGTACGCGGAAGCTGCGGCCTGTCGCGGTAACCTGGTCGGCACACTGCGCCTGGGGGTGGTGCCGCTGTCGAGTTTCGATCCGCTGCCGCTCTTGCACCAGTTGCACGGCGAACACCCGAACCTGCGCTTCGAGCTGTCGGCCCTGAGCTCCGAGCAAATCCTCGAACAACTGGCGAACAACCGCCTGGACCTGGGTGTGTCCTATCTCGAGCGCCTGGATGGCGAGCGTTTCGACTCGCTGGCCTTCAGCGAAACCCGCATGGGCCTGCTATATGACCAGCGTTTCTTCACTTTCGGCGAGACGCCCTTGAGCTGGGAAGCGCTGATCGAGTTGCCACTGGGCATGCTCACCAGCGGCATGCACTTTCGCCAGTCCATCGACCACAATTTCCACAGCCGGGGCCTCAGCCCACAACCGTTGCTGCAGACCGATGCCGTTCATCAATTGTTGCAGGCCGTCCACGGTGGCCTGTGTTGCGCCATCATGCCCCTGGAAGGTGGCCTGGAAGCCTTGACCGAACACCTGCGCCTGCAGCCGATTGCAAACGCGCAAACCCTTGGCCGCCTGGGGCTGATCATGCGCCGCAGCGCACCGCGCTCAGCCCTGGCGGAAGCCTGTTTTGCGATTTATCAGAGATCACAAGCCGGCTCTTGATCGACGCCATCTATCGGTAGATCAGTATTAGCGATTAGACGCGACACTTTGCCGCGCCTAGGCTTAAAGCTGGATAACCCGCCGGTACAGCCCCATGAACGCCAAGCGCCCGACCTGCGCGGCGCCCGCCCTCGACACGCCCGCGCCCGCCGCCAGTCAGAGCTATCAGTATTGCAACCTCGACCTCAGTGCCAGCGCCAGCACCGCACTGGCTGAAGAGGTCGCGCTGGCGATTGCCTACAACGGCATCAGTCAGGCAGTGATGCTGGTGACCCCGACCGATCTCGAAGACTTTATCGTCGGCTTCAGCCTGGGCAGCGGGATCGTCAGTGACCTGAGCGATATCTACGACATGCAACTCAGCGGCTCGGGCTCTGCGCAGTACGCCCAGGTCAATATTGCCAGCCGTGCGTTCTGGAACCTCAAGCAGCAGCGTCGGCAACTGGCCGGTACCAGCGGCTGCGGGCTGTGTGGCGTCGAGGCCGTGGAGCAGGCCCTGCCGCAGCTCGCCGTCTTGCCTGGTGCGCCCCTGCCGCCGGCCGAATGGCTGGAGGGCTTGCGCCAGCGCATCAATGCCTTCCAACCCCTGGGGCAGCACTGCGGGGCGGTGCACGCGGCGGTGTTCATGAATAACCAGGGCGAGTTGCTGCTGGGCCGCGAAGACATCGGCCGGCACAACGCCCTCGACAAGCTGATCGGCGCCCTGGTCCGGCTGGACATCCCGACGGCGGGCGGGGTGGCGATTGTCACCAGTCGCTGCAGCCTGGAACTGATCCAGAAAGCCCTGCGCGCCGGGATCCAGACCCTGGTCAGCCTGTCGTCGCCCACCGGCCTTGCCCTGCAGTGGGCGCGCCGGCACAACCTCAATCTCATCCACTTGCCGCACAAAAGTGCGCCGCGGGTGTATAGCCCTGCGATGGAGAATCAAGCGTGAGCACTCATCATCAAGCCGACCAGACACCCACTCCACGCTACAAGCCCTACAAGGGCCCAGCCGGTGGCTGGGGCGCGCTGATCAGTGTCGCCCAGGCGTGGTTGACCAGCGACAACGCGCTGAAAAACATCCGCATGATGCTCAAGACCAACCAGAACGGCGGGTTCGACTGCCCGGGCTGTGCCTGGGGCGATTCGCCGGAAAGCGGCATGGTCAAGTTCTGCGAAAACGGCGCCAAGGCGGTCAACTGGGAGGCCACCAAGCGCCGGGTCGACGCGGCGTTTTTCGCCAAGCACAGCGTCAGCGCATTGCTGGAGCAGAGCGACTACTGGCTCGAATACCAGGGTCGCCTGACCGAGCCGATGAGCTACAACGCCGAGACCGATCGTTACCAGCCCATCAGCTGGGAGGCCGCGTTCGCGCTGATCGGCCAGCACCTGCAAAACCTGGCGAGCCCTGACCAGGCCGAGTTCTACACCTCGGGCCGTGCCAGCAATGAAGCAGCCTATCTGTACCAACTGTTTGTCCGCGCATTCGGCACCAACAACTTCCCGGATTGCTCGAACATGTGCCACGAAGCCAGTGGCGTAGCGCTGGCGCAGAGTGTCGGGGTGGGCAAAGGCACGGTGACCTTCGATGATTTCGAACATGCCGACGCGATTTTCGTCTGGGGCCAGAACCCCGGGACCAACCATCCACGGATGCTCGAGCCGCTGCGTGAAGCGGTAAAGCGCGGTGCCCAGGTGGTCTGCATCAACCCGCTCAAGGAGCGTGGCCTGGAGCGCTTCCAGCACCCGCAGCACCCGATCGAAATGCTCACCAACGGCGACAAGCCGACCAACACCGCCTATCTGCGCCCGGCGCTGGGTGGCGACATGGCGTTGTTGCGCGGCATGGCCAAGTTCCTCCTGCAGTGGGAACGCGAAGCACAGTCCAGCGGCGCGCCTTCGGTATTCGACCATGACTTCCTCAACGAGCACACGGTCAACATCCTCGACTATCTGAGCCAGATCGACGACACCCCGTGGGAACAGATCGTCGAACAGTCCGGGTTGAGCCTGGAAGAAGTCGAGCAAGCCGCGCGCATGTACGCGGCCGGCAAGAACGTGATCATGTGCTGGGCCATGGGCATCACCCAGCACCGCCACTCGGTGCCGACCATCCAGGAAATCGCCAACCTGATGCTGCTGCGCGGCAACATCGGGCGCCCGGGCGCGGGCCTGTGCCCGGTGCGTGGCCACAGTAACGTGCAAGGCGACCGGACCATGGGCATCAACGAACGGCCACCGGTGGCGTTCCTCGATGCGCTGGAGCGGCGCTTCCAGTTCAAGGTGCCACGCGACAATGGCCACAACGTGGTCGAAGCCATCCACGCGATGCTCGAAGGTCGCTCGAAAGTCTTTATCGGCCTGGGCGGCAACTTTGCCCAAGCCACGCCGGACAGCCCACGGACCTTCCAGGCCCTGAGCAACTGCGACCTCACCGTGCAGATCAGCACCAAGCTCAACCGCAGCCACCTGGCCCACGGTAAAGCCGCCTTGATCCTGCCGTGCCTGGGCCGTACCGACATCGACCTGCAGACCGAAGGGGCGCAAGCGGTGACCGTGGAGGATTCGTTCAGCATGGTCCACGCCTCCAATGGCCAGTTGAATCCGCTGTCCAGGCTGATGCGCTCCGAGCCGTCGATCGTCGCCGGCATCGCCGCAGCCACCCTGGGCAGCGCTCCCGTGGACTGGAACTGGCTGGTGGCCGACTACCGACGCATTCGCGAGTTGATCGCCGACACCATTCCGGGCTTCAAGGACTTCAACCAGAAGATCGAGCACCCAGGCGGTTTCTACCTGGGCAACAGCGCCGGCGAACGGCGTTGGAACACCCCGTCAGGCCGCGCCAACTTCCGCGCCAATGCCTTGCCGCTCGACCTGGTGCACGAACGCACCAGGGCCACAGGGCAGTTGCCAGACTTGATCATGCAGTCCATGCGCTCCCACGATCAGTACAACACCACCATCTATGGTCTTGATGACCGTTATCGTGGGGTCAAGGGCCAGCGCGATGTGCTGTTCGTCAACGAAGCCGACATCATCCGCCTGGGCTTCAAGCCAGGGCAGAAGGCTGACATCGTGTCGATCTGGGATGATGGCCGCGAGCGTCGGGTGAAGGGCTTCACCTTGTTGGCGTTCGATATACCCGCCGGACAAGCGGCGGCGTATTACCCGGAAGTGAACCCCTTGGTGCCGCTGGAAAGCACCGGGGATGGCAGTCACACCCCGACGTCCAAGTTTGTCGCGATCCGCCTGGAAGCGGCGAGTGCCAGTGGCTTGATCAAGGCCAGGTCGGCCTGAAGCCTGGCGTCGAATTGTCGGCCGCCTGCGCTTAACCAACGCCCACAAAAAAGGCCGCTTTGTTAGCAAAGCGGCCTGTCTCAAGTAACTAAAGACCTGCAAAATTCAATTAAGTTCCGCAGCAAAAACAACAACTTAGCAAAATGTGCGAAGGTCGTGTTACTCGTCGGATTTCGATTGTAACCAACCTGTCACAGCCTCAGGATCGCGGCGTCATCCCTCTGAGGCTCCTCTATGAAGTTCTCCTCGATTCTCTTGTTGTCCCTTGGCCTGATCAGTGGCGTCGCGTCAGCTGGAGGCACCACCGAAGCCGGTGTGGGCGGCGCATTGGGCGGGGTTCTTGGCTCAGTCGTCGGTCAGTCACTGGGCGGCAGCACTGGCTCAACCATTGGTGCAGCACTGGGCGGTGCTGGTGGTAGTGCGGTGGGCGCCGACAAACGCAGCCGTGGCGAAGCCGCGATCGGCGGTGCGCTGGGCGCAGCCGGCGGCAACGTGGTCGGTCGCAGCGTCGGCGGTACCTCGGGCAGCCTGATCGGCGCAGCAGCCGGCGGCGGTGCCGGTGGTGCGCTGGGTAACTACATGGGTAATAAAAGCTATGACGACGACCGTGACGATCGTGATGATCGTCGCTACCGCGGTGGTCGCGATGACCGTCGCTATTACCGTAATGGTCACCCTGGCCGTGGCCATGCCTATGGCCACCGCAAGCACAAGCATTATCGCGACTGACCCCGTCGCATCACGCAAATCCCGCGTAAAAGAATCGCAGCCCTCGGGCTGCGATTTTTCGTTTCAGGCCAGCAATCGCTCCAACGCCTCACGCAGCCCGGCAGGGATGGTCACCGGTTGGTTCGAAGCCCGATCGACAAACACGTGGACAAAGCGCCCGGCCGCACAGGCATCCTCCTCTCCGGCCTTGAACACAGCCAGTTCGTACTGCACCGAACTGTTGCCCAGCTTGCCGACCCGCAGGCCGATGTCGATGCGCTCGGGGAACGCAATCGAGGCGAAGTAATCGCACGCCGAACTCACCACAAACCCGACCACTTCGCCGTCATGGATATCCAGGCCACCGACCTCGATCAGGTAGGTGTTCACCGCCGTGTCGAAGAAGCTGTAGTAGGTCACATTGTTCACATGGCCATACACATCGTTGTCGTGCCAGCGAGTAATGATCGGCTGGAAGTGCCGGTAGTCGGCGCGTTGGGGCATGCGGTCAGTCATGAGGTTTCTCGTGCAAAGGGGCTGGCAGTGTAGTGGCTGCAGCGGGGCTCAGTCAGCCTGGTACCGCGCCAGCTGTCCACCACTGGCGGCCAGTTCGCGGATGATCCCGGCAGGCTTCCACAAGGCGCCCTGCTCCGCCTCCAGGCGCAACAATCGCGCCTCAATCGCGGCCAACCCTTGCTGGTCCGCCCATGCCATCGGCCCGCCCTTGTCCGCCGGGAACCCGTAGCCGTTCAGGTAAACCAGATCGATGTCCCGCGCGGATTCGGCAATGCCTTCCTGGAGAATCTTGGCCCCCTCGTTGACCAATGCCAGCAGGCAGCGCTCGAGGATCTCTTCAGTGCCGATCTCGCGGCGTTGATAACCGAGCTGCTCACTGACCCGCAAGACCTGCGCATCGACCTCAGGATCGTGCTCGGCCTGGCGGCTGCCCGGCTCGTAGTGGTAGTAGCCGTTGCCGCTCTTCTGGCCGAAACGTCCTTGCTCGCACAGGCGGTTATCCAACTGGATTTCATCCTCATCCTGGCCGACACCGGCCAACTCGCGGGCGCGCCAGCCGAGATCGATACCGACCACGTCGTACATACGAAACGGCCCCATGGCAAAACCGAAGCCCTGCAGCGCGGCATCGACCTGGTAGGGAAATGCGCCCTCGAGCAACATTTTGCGCGCCTCGAGCACATAGGTATTGAGCATCCGGTTGCCGATAAAGCCGAAGCAGTTACCCGCCACCACACTGACCTTGCCCATGCGTTCGCCCAGGACCTTGGCTGCCTGCAGTACCGCCGGGGCGGTGTGCGCACCACGGACGATTTCCAGCAGTTTCATGATGTGCGCCGGGCTGAAGAAGTGCAGGCCCAGCACTTGTTGTGGGCGCTGGGTGACCGCGGCAATGGCGTCGATGTCCAGGGCCGAGGTATTACTGGCCAGGATTGCCTGGGGCTTGAGCAGCGCGTCGAGCTGGCGAAAGATCTGCTGCTTGAGCTCGAGGTTTTCGTAGACCGCCTCGATCACCAGGTCCACCTCGCTGATCGCCGCGTAGTCCGCAGCGGCCGTGACCCTGGCGATGCGCGCATCCGCCTCGGCCTGGTCGATACGGCCCTGACGCACGTTGTGCGCCCAGGTCTGGGCGATGGCCGTCAGCGCCTGGTCGAGCATCTGCGGATTGTTGTCGACCCACTGCACCGGCACCCCGGCATTGGCCAGGCACATGACGATGCCACGGCCCATGGTGCCTGCGCCGATCACGGCGGCACGCTGAATCTGGAATGGCGTCTGGCTCATTGTTTGCTCTCTTGTTGGCGATCCTTAGACAGCGATCACCATAGTCAGCCGGCCAGCCTTTTTGAAGTCAATTACGCTGATGGGCGACATTCAGCAGATGGATGTTCCTACAGATAGATGGTGCTCGGCCCAACTGCGCACCTCGGCGTAAGGGTAAGCCTCCAACGCCGCAAAGCCGGGAATTGATCGGGCCTTGAGCTTGGTAAACAGCGGCATGCTGATGCCACACAAAAACCGCGTCAGCCGATCCGCGCTCGGCACCTGAGCGTTGAAGCCCTGGTGCCTGCGGATAAAGTCGCCGCACAGGGCCTCGAAGTTTTTATCCGCCAGTGCCGGCAATTCGGGGGGCGCCGGCAGACGGGCAACCTGACCATGGCACACCGAGCAATGCCCACATTGCCGAGGCGCGTTGTTATCACCGAAATACTGCGCCAGACGATACCCCAGGCAGTGTTCGGTGGCGAACAGATCGAGCATGGCGTGGATGCGCGCAACTTCCGTGCGTTCGTGCCGGGTGAAATACGCATGCAGGTCCAGGCTCAACGCCTGCCCATCGAAGTCGCTCTGGAGCAAGCTGTAGACCTCGGTCGTCTGTTTGCTTTCCAGCTCGATCCAGCCTTGCTCTTGAAAGTAATCCAGGGCCTTGACCACCCGGTTGCGCTCAGCCTGGTACCGCAGGTACAGCGCGTCGAAATCGACCGTGACCCAAGTTCGCGCGCGGCTTGAGGTCTGGATGATGGCTTCGACAAAGTCCCGGCGCTCGCCGGTAAAACGTGCCAACAGCGCTTCAGGTTCCAGTACAAACTTGAACCGGTACTCGGCGAAATAGGCGTACCGCGGGGCGATCAGGCGCTTGAGTTCCAGTTGAACCAGGAGGGTCTTGAGCGGCAACTGGCGAATGTTGCTGTGATCGGCCAGCGGCCCCAGCAAAAACTCCCATTGCCCCTCCGGCGCGCACGCTTGCAGCTCATCGAGCACACAGCGGATGCCATCGAGCTCCGGGGTGTCGCCATAAACGAAGTTTTCCAGCACGTTGAGGCTGTCACGATTGGCCAGTACCAGGCAGTCGGAGGGTTCACCGTCTCGTCCGGCGCGACCGATTTCCTGGCTGTAGTTTTCGATGGATTTGGGCAGGTCGAAATGCACCACATTGCGGATGTCGCTCTTGTCGATCCCCATGCCAAAGGCGATGGTGGCGACAATGCAATTGGACTGGCCGCCCATGAACCGGCGTTGAATCGCTTCGCGCTGATCATGGGGTAGACCGGCGTGATAGGCCTCGGCCGCAAGCCCTTGCTGGCTCAGGTGCTGGGCGATCTGTTCGGCGGTTTTCTGCAGGGTCACGTAGACGATGCTGGGCTGTCCGGCCCGTTGACCCAGCCATTGCACCAGGCGCCGACGCTTGTCCTGGCCACGCACCGGCTCCACCAGCAAATTGAGGTTGGCCCGATAGAAGCCGGTGGTGACCACATCATCCGGAGCAATGGCAAACCTGGCCTGCATGTCGGCGATGACCTTGGGCGTCGCGGTGGCGGTCAGCAACAAGGCCTGGGGGATGTTGAACTGGCGCTGGTAGTCCGGCAGCTTCAGGTAGTCCGGGCGAAAGTTATGACCCCACTCGGAAATGCAGTGTGCCTCGTCCACCACCAGCAGCGAGATCGGCACCTGCTGCAGAAAATTGCGAAAACGCTCGTTCTTCAGGCGCTCCACGGAAATCATCAGGATCTTCAACTCGCCGCTGCGCGCCCGCGCCATCACCTCGTTGGCGTCATCACGGCTCTGGGCCGAATCGATACTGGCTGCGGCGATACCGTGCTGTTGCAGGAATGCCAGTTGATCCTGCATCAGCGCCAGCAGCGGCGAGACCACCAGCGTCAGGTGGGGCAACAGCAAGGCCGGCAACTGGTAACACAAGGACTTGCCGGAGCCGGTGGGGAAAATCGCCGCTGCCGAGCGCCCCGCCAGCACTGCACTGATCGCCGCCGCCTGGCCGGGACGAAACTGTGGATAACCGAAGACCTGTTCGAGGGTGTTGTGCATGAGCGGTCACTCCATTGACGGCGGCAATGCCAAAAGCCTAGCGGGCGAGTGCAGCACGTCGAGAAAAGGTCGGGGATAAAAAGATACGGAATGATACAGGGAGAACGTCCCATGACCCGCGACTCTGCAACGCTCGCGAATCGTGCATTTCAATGCGAAACATCCTACTCAGTTTTGTCGAGCTGACGCCGTCACGCCAAGCGTCAAACCTACCCAACACGTGGGAAATCCGCGTCTTGGCCATCCGCCCAAAAAAACCGCGAAACGCCTGTAGGCCAGCTTCCGATCGTCGTGTAATTCCCCTACAACAGCCGTCCATGCAGGCCATCTTGCTGCGCCTTGCCAGCACTCCCTATAGTTTGCAGCAAGGCGCAACCGCCCCTTACCGAGCGATTTCGTATATGCCTCCCGGAACCTTGCCCATGAGCACCTTAACTCCGTTTTTCGAGCGCTATCGTCGGCTGAGCTCTGCCGCCGGCGATACCCCGGTACTGGTCATCGACACCCACGCCACTCCCCAGGCTCTGCTCGACGCGGCTCAACAACGCATCCGCGCCGCCAGCAACTTGCTGGAAACCTTTTACTGCCTGTGTTTCAACCAGGCGGACGTCAAGGATATTTCGCATATCGTCAACGCGTTATATCTATTGATTCAAGACGGCAGTGACTTGCTTGAAGTCATGCAACAGCGCATGCCAAAACAAACTTGAAGTTATCCACACACTAAAACCCAGCAACACTAAGTGCCTTCCATACTTAGCTATTCAAACTTAACCTGCCTATTCATTAAAAATATTAAGGCAGCCCCCAATGACCACATTAACTGTATATTTCTGCGGAACCGGCTCGACTAAATTCGACGCTACGAATGATACGTACTGGAACGGCGAACTTGTTTCCACCCTGGCCAGCCACGAACTTAGTCGAGAGTTTGCCGAATGGGCAGTAATCGACGGCCCCGGCACCAGCAACTTGCAAGCCGACGAAATGTTCTACGAATCCGAAGAATACGGTATTGCCGGAAGCCTGTTCGGCAGTGGCTGGGTAGAAAACGTCAAGCACGCCCTGCAACTCATCAAGGGCAAGAGTTCCTGGCAACGCCTCGAACTAAGCGAAGAAGAATATAATCGCCTGAAAGCTGCCGGCATTCCCATTGAAGAGGTCAAAAAAGTCGGCTCATGGTTCTGGCGCAAGTACAATTACGGCAAACGTCCGGTAAGCCAGCAGGAGTTACAGGAACAAATCATCAAAACATTCCGCAAGGACGGTATTATCCCGACCACTGTCAATCTTGTTGGCTGGAGTCGCGGCGCGGTAAGTTGTCACATGTTGGCCAACATGATGCTCGATGATCCTGAACTGAAACAGGTACCGGTGAATATCTTTGCCGTCGACCCTGTTCCCGGCCCCCTGAATTTTCAGCCTGAGCGGGTGACACTTGGCGCCAACGTCAAAGAGTATGTTGGCTTTTTTGCCCGCGACGAACGCTCCAAATGGTTTTGCTGCGTTATCCCGCAGACTCACAACAGCACCAGGACCCATATCTACCCCATGGCCGGCCGGCACGGCACCTTGGCCGGCAACGCTTCCCTCAAGGGCACCCGTGGTCCGAAACAATTGCCGGAACCCGGCCTGATCGTTCGCCACTTCGCCGAGCGCTGCCTGACCCGCTGGGGCGTTAAGCTCGACAAGATGCTCCAGCTATCGACTGCCGATCTGCAGAAGCACCACGCTGCCATCGAACAAGCCGAGGCCGATTACGTACGCATGCGCAAAGAGTCCTATACCTACTTCACCGAGCAGGAACAGGGCGAGCGTTACGTCTCCCATGGCAGCAAAGGCACCGCCTTCTCTACGGTCCAGGGTCCGGCCCTGCAGCCGACGGCAGGGCTGAGTGCGAGCCTGGTGTTTGAGCAGTCCAGCTACCTGGGTATTCGCTGATTGTGCAGCGCTTCAATCACACAAAAAAGCCGCCCCGAGGGGCGGCTTTGTTTGCATCAGACCAACACTTACAGCTTAGGACCTGCAGCCTTGATGGCGTCGCTCACGTCGAACTTCTTGAAGTTCTCGATGAACAGGCCGGCCAGGGCCTTGGCAGCTTCGTCGTAGGCGGCTTTGTCAGCCCAGGTGTTGCGTGGGTTCAACAGGCCAGTCTCAACGCCCGGTACGGCCACTGGCACGTCGAGGTTGACGGTGTCCAGGTGCTCGGTCTCGGTGCCGATCAGAGCGCCGCTCTGGATCGCTGCGATCACCGCACGGGTAGTCGGGATGTTGAAACGCTTGCCGACGCCGTAGCCGCCGCCGGTCCAGCCGGTGTTGACCAGGTAGACCTTGGAACCGAAGCCGCGGATGCGCTTGATCAGCAGCTCTGCGTATTCGCCAGCCGGACGCGGGAAGAACGGTGCGCCGAAGCAGGTGGAGAAGGTCGACTTGATGCCGCTGCCCGAACCCATTTCAGTCGAGCCCACCAGAGCGGTGTAGCCGGACAGGAAGTGGTAGGCCGCTTGTTCTTCGTTGAGGATCGACACTGGCGGCAGAACGCCGGTCAGGTCGCAGGTCAGGAAGATCACAGCGTTTGGCTCGCCACCCAGGTTCTGCTCGGAACGCTTGGCAACGTGCTCCAGCGGGTACGCGGCGCGGCTGTTCTGGGTCAGGCTGACATCGGCGTAGTCGGCGTGCTTGGCGTCGTCGATCACGACGTTTTCCAGGACTGCACCGTGCTTGATGGCTTTCCAGATAACCGGCTCGTTCTTCTCGGACAGGTCGATGCACTTGGCATAGCAACCGCCTTCGATGTTGAACACCACGCCTTCACCCCAGCCGTGTTCGTCGTCACCGATCAGGTAACGGCTTTCGTCGGCCGACAGGGTGGTTTTGCCGGTGCCCGACAGACCGAAGAACAGGGTCACGTCGCCTTCTTCGCCGATGTTGGCGGCGCAGTGCATTGGCAGCACGTCAGCGGCCGGCAGCAGGAAGTTCTGTACCGAGAACATGGCTTTCTTCATTTCACCGGCGTAACGCATGCCGGCGATCAGCACTTTCTTCTGTGCGAAGTTGAGGATCACGCAACCGTCGGAGTTGGTGCCGTCGCGCTCTGGCACGCACTCGAAGTTGGCCACGTTGAGCACTTGCCATTCTTCACGACCGGCCGGGTTGTACTGGGCCGGGTTGATGAACAGGCAACGACCGAACAGATTCTGCCAGGCAGTCTGGGTGGTCATTTTCACGGCCAGGTAGTGGTCTTGGGCAGCACCAACGTGAACGTGGGAAACGAAATGCTCTTGCGCGTTGTTGAAAGCCTCGACGCGAGCCCACAGGGCATCGAACTTGTCGGCCGGGAACTTGCGATTGATCGGGCCCCAGGCAATGGCTGCCTGGGTGGACGGCTCTTCAACGATGAAACGGTCGACCGGCGAACGACCGGTGCGGTGACCGGTTTCTACGACCAGCGCGCCAGTATCGGCAAGCACGCCTTCACCGCGCTGCAGGGCTTCTTTGACCAGATCGTCAACACTCAGATCGGTGTATACGGCGTTATTGGCTTGCGTCATGAGGTTCCCCGTCGGCCAGTGGCCGAGTGCTCCGAACGTTTTGTAGTAGAAAGTCCCGCACTACTACCGCGAAAAAAGTGGGCCGGATTATGCCAGAAAAGCCTGAAAAGAGTAGGGTCCTCCCGTCAGTACGGCGTTAATCCGGAACAAAGCAGTGAATTTACCTGCGCTGAAACGTTTTAGTGACGAGTATCTGACGGCGTATCCACACCCGCACCGGCGAACAATTGGCCGATATCGGCCGAGTCGAACAGGTAGCGCTGGTTGCAGAACTGGCAATCGATCTCGATATTGCCGCCATGTTCGACGACCAACGTCTGGGCATCTTCCAGGCCGAGGCTGACCAGGGCGTTGCCGGAACGCTCGCGGGAACAGCTGCAACGAAAGCGCAATTTCTGCACATCAAACAGGCGCACCTGCTCTTCGTGGTAGAGACGGTGCAGCACGGTTTCGTTGTCCAGGCTGAGCAGTTCATCGGCAGTCAAGGTGCCACCCAGCGCCGTGATGTGCTGCCAACTGGCGGCACGTTCTTCATCGTCTTTCAGGCGGTCGGCGGGCAGTTGCTGCAGCAGCAGACCACGAGCCCGACGGCCATCGGCATGCAGCCAGAAGCGGGTACCAACCTGCTGGGACATGACGAAGTAATTAGTGAAGCATTCCGACAGGGTCGCACCATCAAGATCGACGATGCCCTGATACCGCTGGCCCTGAGTCGGGTCGACAGTCAGAGCCAGGACGCCATTGGGCATCATGTCCGCGAGGGTCGCATCAGGGGCGATCTGGTCGGCTTCGTAACGCGCCAGGCCACGGATTTCCCGCTCGCTCGAGCACTCGATCATCAAGAGCGGCACCGGGCCTTCGGAACGCGCCTGAAGGATCAGCAAACCATCGAACTTCAAGGTGCCGACCAACAGCGACGCAGCCGCCATCAGCTCGCCAAGCATCTGCGCCACCGGCTCCGGGTAGGGGTGTTTGGCGAGGACTTCGGCATAGCTGCGCTCCAGCGCAACCAGTTCGCCACGGGTATCGCTGTCATCAAAAATGAAGCGCTGGGTGTAGTCGGTATCCGGTAGATCAGTCATAGGTCTGGGTATCTGAAGTGATGACAAAATGTGTGCAAGGGCCGAAAATCAGCTTCTCGCACTATTTTGGTGCGTGATTTATCGCCATGGGAGGCATTTTATGAACAATCCGAGTCTGTTCCAAGCAAGGTGGGACCTCGGCCGATTGACGCTGTGTAATTTAGTCCCGCTGGCCCTGCTGGGCTTCTGGTTATGGCCCGCGGGGCAGATGCTGTGTGTGATTTTCGACGAGTGGCTTTTTCATTTACTCAATGACCCCCTGGCGACCAATCCGACCTGGCTGCACATCTGGGCGGTTGCCAGCCTGAGACCCTTTGACGCGGTGGTCGGGGTGATCCTGCTGGCGCTGCTGATTCGCGGCAACTGGGTGTTCAAGGCCGGCGATGTGCGCCGCGCTTTTTTTGGCTTCTTCGCCATTCTGTTGCTGATGCTGGTGATCCGTACCCTGTTCTCCAAAGTCGCCGCGCACCTGGGCTGGCAACACCAGAGCCCGTCGATGGTGATTGCCGGCGCGGTGCAGATGAGCGACTACTTCCCGGGCCTGGAAAAGACCTGGGAACTCAAGGACCGTTCCAGCCAGAGCTTTCCCGGGGACCATGCCTCGGTGCTGATTATCTGGGCACTGTTCATGAGCCTGTTCAGCCGTACCCTGGGGCAATGGCTGACGGTCTGGAGCCTGGCCCTGCTGTTCATGCTGCCGCGCCTGGTAGCTGGCGCCCACTGGGGCCAGGACGATTACATCGGCGGTATGCTGCTGGCGGTCTGGGCATTGGGCTGGGGTTACTACACGCCGTTCGCTGCCAGGGCGTCGGAGTTCTTTATGCGGCTGACCGCGCCACTTTTCAAGTTGCTGGGCCAGTTGCCGGTGGTTTCGCGGATGAGCGTAGTGCGAAATGTACCTGCCAACTGATTGAATCATCGCCGCAAGGATCGCCACCTGCAGGTGGCGATCCCTGGTCCGCTATTCGTGGCTGCTGCCGTGAAACTTGAACAGGTCACGACGCTGTTTCTTGCTCGGCTTGCCGTCGGTAGTGACACTCAGGGCGCCGGCCTTGCGCAGTGCCGCGGCATTCTCGCGCTTGACGATACTGGCGTCGGTCTCCGCGTACAGCGCCTGGGCCTCTGGGGCGCCGCGCCGAACGATCGATAGCGCCTGGACCACCACCGTGCGTTCTTCAAATCCGATGCGGATCTGTAACTCGTCACCGACGCGCGGCTCCTTGCCTGGCTTGCAGCGCTCACCTCGACAATGCACCTTGCCACTCTCGATGGCGGCCTTGGCCAGCGCGCGGGTTTTGTAAAAGCGCGCCGCCCACAACCACTTATCGAGACGGACTTTGTCGTCCTCTTCGCTTTTTTGTGCCATGGGTTTTCCTCATTCTGAAATATTTCTGAACTGTACTACCGTTTCTGTCATGCCATGAATTTCACCGCCGCAGCATACAATGCCCCACCTCCTCAGGCCGCATCCGAGGAGCGGCAATCCGGGCTGTAGATATCTGTCGCCTTTTAACCACTATTCTGCGTGAATACCGCCCATTCGACCGCGTTGCGGTGCGAGCGGGTATCTCACCGGTTGAGCACATTTGAAGACATTTGACCATTTGACCGTTGTCGGTCTGCGCGAGTGGGTGGCGCTCCCTGATCTGGGAGTTGCGGGCCTGCGTGCGAAAATCGACACCGGTGCCAGCACCTCCAGCCTGCACGCCACCGAGATCGAGCCGTTCGAGCGCGATGGCGAGAAGTGGGTGCGGTTTACCGCACACCTGGGCACGGTGGTGCAGTTGCGCCACCGTCGCTGTGAAGCGCCGCTGGTGACACGAAAAACCATCAAGAGCTCCAATGGTCACGCGCAGGTGCGCTACGTGATCAGCACCACCCTGGCACTCGGTGATCGGGTCTGGCGAGTCGAGTTCACCCTCGCCTGCCGCAAGTCCATGCGTTATCGCTTGCTCCTCGGTTCCAAGGCCCTGATCGACGGCCAGTTGGTGGTCAATCCCGGCATCAAGTACGTTCAAGACAAGCCGGTGTTCCCGGTGTCCACTCTCTCCTCCACAGGTGTTGCATGAAGATCGCTGTGCTGTCGCGGAACCCGCGTCTGTATTCCACTCGTCGTTTGGTTGAAGCCGGGACCGAACGCGGCCATGAGATGGTGGTGATCGATACCCTGCGCGCCTATATGAACATTGCCAGCCATAAGCCGCAGATCCACTACCGCGGCAAACCCCTGGAAGGGTTCGACGCCGTGATCCCGCGGATCGGCGCGTCGGTGACCTTTTATGGTTGCGCGGTGTTGCGCCAGTTCGAAATGATGGGCGTGTTCCCGCTCAACGAGTCGGTGGCGATTGCCCGCTCGCGGGACAAACTGCGCTCGTTGCAGTTGCTGTCACGCCGTGGCATCGGCCTGCCGGTCACCGGTTTTGCCCACTCGCCGGACGACATCCCTGACTTGATCGACATGGTCAATGGCGCGCCCCTGGTGATCAAAGTGCTGGAAGGGACGCAGGGCATCGGCGTGGTGCTATGCGAAACAGCGACCGCCGCCGAGTCGGTGATCGAGGCGTTCATGGGCCTCAAGCAGAACATCATGGTCCAGGAATACATCAAGGAAGCCGGTGGCGCGGACATCCGCTGCTTCGTGGTCGGCGACAAGGTAATTGCGGCGATGAAGCGTCAGGCCAAGCCGGGCGAGTTCCGCTCCAACCTGCATCGTGGCGGCAGCGCCAGCCTGATCAAGATCACCCCGGAAGAACGCATGACGGCATTGCGCGCGGCCAAGGTCATGGGCCTGGCGGTGGCCGGCGTCGACATCCTGCGCTCCAACCACGGACCGCTGGTGATGGAAGTGAACTCCTCACCGGGCCTGGAAGGGATCGAAACCACCACCAGCAAGGACGTGGCGGGGATGATCATCCAGCATCTGGAGAAGAACGGTGGACCGAACATGACCCGGACCAAAGGGAAGGGGTGAGGGCAGCGGCGAGCGGCGAGCTTCAAGCTTCAAGCGGCAAAAAAGGAGCAACATAGATCCTCTTGTAGCTTGTAGCTTGTAGCTTGTAGCTCATAGCTCGTAGCTCGTAGCTCGCAGCTCGCAGCTGCGCCTATACCGCATCCCGAGGCAACATCAACCCCAACGGCAACCGCACCCGCGCCTCCAGGCCACCGCCGGAACGGTTGCGCAGTTCGACATTGCCGCCATGCATCGACGCGATGCGCTTGACGATGGCCAACCCCAACCCGGTGCCCTTGCCGCCCCGGGCACGGTCGCCGCGGGTGAACGGGTTGAAGATCGCCTCCAGCTCCGCCGGATCGATGCCGGCCCCGCGATCCATGACACTCAGCACCACGTACGGCGCGCTGACATCCCCCGAGACGTAAGCCGCCACCTCGACATCGCTACCAGCGTGATGCAAGGCGTTGCCGATCAGGTTGTTCAGCAGGCGCTTCATCGATACCCGACGTAGTGGAAACGGTTGGATCGGCTCCAGGCGCAGCCGCACGCGTTCTTCGTTCTGGTTGTAGGGCGCCGCCACTTCACGCACCAGGTCGCTCAGGTCGACCTCCTCCACCGACTCGTCGCGACCATCACGAATGAATGCCAGGAACTGGTCGAGAATCGCGTCCATGTCCTCGATGTCGCGCACCATGTCGTCCGTCAGGTCGTTGTGGCCGCCCATCAGCTCCAGCGACAGGCGCAAGCGGGTCAGGGGCGTACGCAGGTCATGGGACACCCCCGCCAGCATCAACTCACGCTCACGCCCTGCCTGCTCGACATCCTCGGCCATCTGGTTGAAGGCCCGATACACTTCGGCCATCTCGCTGGGCGTGTCGCTGATCGGCAGCCGCACGCTGCGGCCCTGCCCCAGTTGGCGCGCGGCATCCACCAGGCGCTTGAGGGGCTGGTTGAGCTGGCTGACGAAGATCCACGCCGAGGCGGTGGATAACAGTCCGATGGCGAGGAACCAACCCAGCACGCTCCAGATTTTCTGGCCCCGCAGCGGATGCGGGTACAGCGGCACTTTCAGCCAGCCATCGCCCAGGCTCGGCGCCCGCACCCAGAGCGCTGGTGGTGCGTGCATACGCAGGCGCACTTCGGTGTCGCCACCCAGTTCGGCCTGCATCTGCCGTTGGTAGATTTCACTGTAGGGCCAATGCTGCTCACCGTCGGGCACGCCAGCGCCGACCACACGGATCAATCCGACGGAGTCGGCAATTTCAGCTCGGTTGGTTTCGTCGGCGGCCCAGTACGCGCGCAGCGTCAGGGCGACACCGTGGCTGTACTGACGATCCACCAGCACGTCCTCGTTCATCAATAGATAAACCAGGGTCAGCGCCTTGGAAAAAAGCACGACGATCAGCACCAGCCAGAGGGTGCGGGAGAAGAAACTCTGAGGGAACCACACAGGGGTTTTCATAGGACACAGCTACACACTTTGCAGGAGCGAGAGAGACTCGCAGAGTTGCGGATCACGAATCAACCGGATAACGCACTATCCGGCCGATTCGCTCCTACAAATGACTGATCACTTGGTCGCAGTGCCGTCCGGAACGAACACGTAGCCCACACCCCAGACAGTCTGGATGTAACGTGGCTTGGAAGGGTCGGGTTCGATCATCCGGCGCAAGCGGGAGATCTGTACATCGATGGAACGCTCCAGGGCATCCCATTCGCGGCCACGGGCCAGATTCATCAGTTTGTCGCGGGTCAGCGGCTGGCGCGCGTTCATCACCAGCGCCTTGAGGACCGCGAACTCACCCGTGGTGAGCATGTGTACTTCATCGCCGCGCTTGAGTTCGCGGGTGGCCAATGACAGCTCGTAGTCACCGAAGCTCACGCTTTCGTCTTCGCTGCCCGGCGCGCCCGGCACCGGTGTCGACTGACGGCGCAGGACCGCCTTGACGCGCGCCATCAGCTCGTCCGGATTGAACGGCTTGGCCAGGTAATCATCGGCTCCCAGCTCCAGGCCCTTGATGCGGCTCAACTCGTCGCCCTTGGCGGTGAGCATGATGATCGGGATCTGGTTGTTCGCGCCACGCAGGCGGCGGCAGGCGGTCAGGCCGTCTTCACCGGGCAGCATCAGGTCGAGGACGACCAGGTTGAACACTTCACGGGCCAGCAGACGATCCATCTGTTCGGTGTTCGGTACGGCGCGGGCACGGTAGCCCTTGCTGACGAAAAAACGTTCCAGCAGGCTGCTGAGCCCCGGATCGTCGTCAACGATTAGAATTTTTTCGCCTTCAGCAGTTTGTGCAGTGCTGCTCATTGGATGCTCCTTTGATCTCGGCGCGCATTATGGCGTAGCTGCCGTTATACGCACCGTGTGCATTGTTAGCAGATTTTTCCTCTACCGCCAGCGATACAGGCATTGTGCCTACAGGTTGCTTTAGCCCCCGAAGCGCGGAACGCTGGTTATAATGCGCGGCCTTTTGTGTCAGGCAACGTCAGATCGTTACCGTCTGTGGCGGCTTTTTATTTTTCCGCGCCGGGCAGTAATTTTTCGATTTCACGGGTCAATGGGATGCCTTTTGATCCAGGTAGCGGCGCAGGCCAGGCCGCTCAACCAGACTCGCCGGGCCTAGTCACTGCGCCCGCGAGCCTGCTTTCACAATTTGTCAGGTGGTTTTATGGACAGCATCAACAGCCGCATCGCCGAGGAACTCGGTGTCCGCCCACAACAGGTCGAAGCGGCCGTCGCGCTACTCGATGAAGGCTCCACAGTGCCCTTCATCGCCCGCTACCGGAAAGAAGTGACCGGCAGCCTCGATGACATCCAGTTGCGACACCTGGAAGAGCGCCTGCGCTACCTGCGAGAACTCGACGAACGGCGCATCAGCATCCTGGCCAGCATCCAGGAGCAAGGCAAGCTGACCCCGGCACTCGAGCGTGACATCAAGCTCGCCGACACCAAGACCCGCCTCGAAGACCTGTACCTGCCGTACAAGCAGAAGCGCCGTACCAAGGGCCAGATCGCCCTGGAAGCCGGCCTCGGCGAGCTGGCCGACGGCCTGTTCAACGACCCGACCCTCGCGCCAGACTCCGAAGCCGCGCGCTTCGTCGATGCCGAGAAAGGCGTGGCCGACGTCAAGGCGGCCCTCGAAGGCGCCAAGTACATCCTCATGGAGCGCTTCGCCGAAGACGCCAACCTGCTCGACAAGTTGCGCAGCTACCTCAAGCAGGAAGCCACTCTCAGTGCCCGCGTGATCGCCGGCAAGGAAGAGGAAGGCGCCAAGTTCCGCGATTACTTCGAACACGATGAACCGCTCAAAAGCATGCCGTCGCACCGCGCACTGGCAATTTTCCGCGGCCGCAACGAAGGCATCCTCAGCTCCGCGCTGAAAGTCGGCGACGAACTGCCGGGCACCATGCACCCGTGCGAAGGCATGATCGGCCAGCAATTCGGCATCGCCAACCAGAACCGCCCGGCCGACAAATGGCTGGGCGAAGTGGTGCGCTGGACCTGGAAGGTCAAGCTCTACACCCACTTGGAAACCGACCTGCTGGGCGAGCTGCGTGACGGCGCCGAGACCGAAGCTATCAACGTCTTTGCCCACAACCTGCACGACCTGCTGCTAGCCGCCCCGGCCGGCCCGCGCGCCACCCTGGGCCTGGACCCGGGCCTGCGCACCGGCTGCAAGGTCGCGGTGGTCGACTCCACCGGCAAGATGCTCGACCACGCCACGGTCTACCCGCACGTGCCGCATAACAAGTGGGACCAGACCATCGCGGTGCTGGCGGCCTTGTGCGCCAAGCACTCGGTTGACCTGATCGCCATCGGCAACGGCACCGCCAGCCGGGAAACCGACAAGCTGGCCGCCGACCTGATCAAAAAATACCCAGCGATGAAAATGACCAAGGTCATGGTCTCCGAAGCCGGTGCTTCGGTGTACTCGGCCTCGGAGCTGGCCTCCAAGGAATTCCCGGATCTGGACGTATCGATCCGTGGTGCGGTGTCGATTGCCCGACGCCTGCAGGACCCGCTGGCGGAACTGGTGAAGATCGATCCGAAGTCGATCGGCGTCGGCCAGTACCAGCACGACGTGTCGCAGTTGAAACTTGCGCGCGGCCTGGACGCGGTGGTCGAAGACTGCGTGAATGCCGTCGGGGTCGACGTCAACACCGCCTCCGTGGCGCTGCTGGCACGCATCTCCGGCCTCAACGCGACCCTGGCGCAGAACATCGTCAGCCACCGCGACGAACACGGCGCATTCAAGACCCGCGCCGCACTGAAGAAGGTCGCCCGCCTGGGAGAAAAAACCTTCGAACAGGCCGCCGGTTTCCTGCGTGTAATGAACGGCGACAACCCGCTGGACTCCTCGGCGGTGCACCCGGAAGCCTATCCGCTGGTACAGCGCATTGCCGCTGAGACCGACCGTGATATCCGCTCGCTGATTGGCGACGCAAGCTTCCTCAAGCGCCTGGACCCGAAGAAGTACACCGACGAAACCTTCGGCCTGCCAACCGTCACCGACATCCTGCAAGAGCTGGAAAAACCTGGCCGCGACCCGCGTCCCGAGTTCAAGACCGCCGAGTTCCAGGAAGGCGTCGAAGACCTCAAGGACCTGCAGCTGGGGATGATCCTCGAAGGCGTGGTGACCAACGTGACCAACTTCGGCGCATTTGTGGATATCGGCGTGCATCAAGACGGTTTGGTGCATATCTCCGCGCTTTCCGAGAAGTTCATCAAGGACCCACGGGAAGCGGTAAAAGCCGGTGACGTGGTCAAGGTCAAAGTCATGGAAGTCGACATTCCGCGCAAACGCGTGGGCCTGTCGATGCGCATGAGCGACACCCCCGGCGAGAAGATCGACGGTGCCCGTGGTGCACGTCCAGGCTCGGCTCCACGCCAGTCTTCGAACAACGCACCGCGCAAGGAAACCCCGGCGGCCGCGCCAAGCAACAACGCCATGGCGTCGCTGTTTGCCAACGCCAAGCAATTGAAGAAACGCTGATGGAGGTCCCTGCCGGGTTGTCCGAAAGCGCCTTCTTCAAGCTCTTGGGTTGCCGTTTGCACAGCCTGGAAACCGGGGTCGCGCAAGTCGCCCTGGGCCTTGCGCCAGAGCTGCGCAATCGCGGTGGCAAGCTGCACGGTGGGGCCCTGTTCAGCCTGGTGGACATTGCCATGGGGCTGGCCTGTTCCAGCGTGCATGGCTTTGACCAGCAGAGCGCGACCATCGAGTGCAAGATCAACTACATCCGCGCCGTCTCGGACGGCGAGGTGCTGTGCACGGCCCGGGTGCTGCACCCGGGCCGGCGCACGCTGGTGGTCGAGGCCGACGTGATGCAAGGCGACAAACTGGTCGCAAAAGCACAAGGCACATTCGCTGTCCTGTAGATGCCGCTCATCGATTTGGGTTAATTTCAGCGCAATGCAACCTGTGGGAGCGAGCTTGCTCGCGATGGCGGTGTGTCAGACGACGTTAATGTTGACTGAGACGCCCTCATCGCGAGCAAGCTCGCTCCCACAGGGATTGTGCAGTTGCCGACCGACCGGCATGAGGCCTGTGCGGCGAAAAAACCAGGCGAAAACGCCAGTTTCCACTTCACCCTTGTAGACCGTCTTGCCCACCCCCATATTGGGGCGACTGACGCGTGAAGGAATCCAACTTGAGCGAACTTCTCAACCGCCGCCTGGCTCTGCTCGGTGAGCGCGCTAACCTCTCTCTGCTCGAACAGTGCCTTCACGGCATCGAACGTGAATGCCTGCGCGTGACCAGCGAAGGTCGCCTGGCGCAAACGCCGCACCCGGAAGAATTGGGTTCCGCGCTGACCAACGAACAAATCACCACCGACTATTCCGAGTCGCTGCTGGAGTTCATCACGCCCGCCCTGCCGGACCCGGCAGATACCCTGGCGAGCCTGGACAGCATTCATCGCTTTGCCTACAGCAAACTCGGCAACGAGTACCTGTGGAGTCCATCGATGCCGTGCCCGTTGCCGGCCGAGGAAGACATCCCGATCGCCTACTACGGCACCTCCAACATCGGTCAGCTCAAATACGTCTACCGCAAGGGCCTGGCCCTGCGCTACGGCAAGACCATGCAGTGCATTGCCGGGATTCACTACAACTTTTCGCTGCCGGAGAAGCTCTGGCCGCTGCTCAAGGAATCCGAAGGGTTTGTCGGTACCGATCGCGACTATCAGTCCTCGGCCTACATCGCCCTGATCCGCAACTTCCGGCGCTACAGCTGGTTGCTGATGTACCTGTTCGGGGCCTCGCCGGCACTCGACGCCGGTTTCCTGCGCGGTCGTTCGCACCAGTTGGAACAACTGGACGCCGACACCCTGTACCTGCCTTACGCCACCAGCCTGCGCATGAGCGACCTGGGTTACCAGAGCAACGCCCAGGCCGGCCTGACGCCGTGCTACAACGACCTGGACAGCTACACCGACAGCCTGCGCAAAGCGGTGGCCACACCCTATGCGCCCTACGTGGAAGTCGGCACCCACAAGGACGGGGAATGGGTCCAGCTCAACACCAACATCCTGCAGATCGAGAACGAGTACTACTCCAACATCCGCCCCAAACGTGTGACCTACACCGGCGAGCGGCCGATCCAAGCCCTGGTGGCCCGGGGCATCCAGTACGTTGAAGTGCGCCTCCTGGACATCAACCCGTTCCTGCCGACCGGCATCGACCTGCCCGAAGCACGTTTCCTGGACGCCTTCCTGCTGTACTGCGCGCTGAACGACAGCCCGCTGCTGACCAGCAACACCTGTAGCAACGCCACCTCGAACTTCCTCAGCGTGGTCAAGGACGGGCGCCGTCCGGGCCTGCAACTGCAGCGCGATGGACAGCCGGTGGACATGAAGGAATGGGCCTTCGAATTGCTGGAAAAAATCGCCCCGGTGGCTGCATTGCTGGACCAGAGCCATGGCGCTGACACCCACAGCAAAGCCCTCGATGCACAGCTGGCGAAGATCAAGGACCCGTCCCTGACCCCGTCCGCCCAGGTGCTGGCGGCGATGAACGAGCACAAGGAAAGCTTCGCCCAGTTCTCCCTGCGCCAGAGCCAGGCCCACGCCGAGTTCTTCCGTAGCCAACCGCTGCCGGCCGCAGAACAGGCCCGGTTCGAAGCTGCGGCCCGCGCGTCCCTGGAGCAACAAACCGAGCTGGAACAGAACGAGGTCGGTGACTTTGATGTGTTTGTCGGCTCGTATCAGGCGAGTATTCTGGCGATCAGTAACTAACCGCCGAAGGTCCTGCGCACGTTATCGTCGCAACTGCGCCCGGAGCAAGCTCGCTCCCACAGTGGATTCTCGGTGTGAGCACAATCGTGCAATCACCATTAAACCCATGTGGGAGCGAGCCTGCTCGCGATGACCGCGTAGCGGTCGCTCCTCAAGCTTTCTTCACATAAGCTAATTCGAAAAAGTTATTTACTTTCGAATTCTTAGATCATTTAGTCTCATCACTCGCCGAAATCCCGGCCGCCTGATGAGGACTCGATGATGAAACTGCACTTCCCCCTACGCCTCCTGGCGGCCGCGTCCCTGGCTGCCGCGAGCTTTTTCGCCCAGGCGGCCGACGTCACTGTCGCCTACCAGACCACCGTTGACCCGGCCAAAGTGGCTCAGGCCGACGGCGCCTACGAAAAAGCTACCAACGCCAAGATCGACTGGCGCAAATTCGACAACGGTGCCGACATCATCGCCGCCATCGCCTCCGGCGACGTGCAGATCGGCTACCTCGGTTCCAGCCCGCTGACCGCGGCAATTACCCGCAAAGTGCCAGTCCAGACGTTCCTTATCGCCACCCAGATCGGCGCCGCCGAAGCCCTGGTCGCCCGCGACGGTTCCGGGATCAAGACCCCACAAGACCTGGTCGGCAAGAAGATCGCCGTGCCCTTTGTCTCCACCGGTCACTACAGCCTGCTGGCCGCGCTCAAGCACTGGAACATCGACCCCTCGAAAGTCACCGTGCTCAACCTCGCCCCGCCGGCGATTATCGCGGCGTGGAAACGCGGTGACATCGACGCCACCTACGTCTGGGACCCGGCCCTGGGCGTTGCCAAGGAAAACGGCAAGGTGCTGATCACCTCCGGCGAACTGGCCAAGTTCGGCGCTCCGACTTTCGATGCCTGGATCGTGCGCAAGGACTTCGCCGAGAAGCACCCGGAAATCGTCACCGCCTTCGCCAAAGTCACCCTCGATGCCTACGCCGACTATCGCAAAGACCCGCAAGCCTGGCTCGCCAACCAGGGCAACGTCGACAAGCTGGTGAAGCTGTCTGGTGCCAAGGCCAGCGACATTCCGCTGCTGCTGCAAGGCAACGTCTACCCGCTGGCGGCTGATCAGGTGCTCACCCTGGGTGCACCGACCACCAAGGCCATTACCGACACCGCCACGTTCCTCAAGGAACAAGGCAAGGTCGAGGCCGTGCTGCCGGACTACGCGCCCTACGTCAGCGCCAAATACATCACCAACTGATCGGAGCACATCGCGATGGCCTTGCTACAGCTGGAGCGCATCAGCGCACAGTACCCAGGCAGCCCGGAACCGGTACTGGCGGATATTTCCTTGACCCTGGGGCCCCAGCAACTGCTGGTCGCCCTCGGCCCGTCCGGCAGTGGCAAGACCTCGCTGTTGAACCTGATCGCCGGGTTTGTCGAGCCCAGCGCCGGGCGCATCACCCTCGACGGCGTCCCTGTCAAAGGCCCAGGTGCCGAACGCGGCGTGGTGTTCCAGGACGATGCATTGCTGCCTTGGCAGGATGTGCTGGCCAACGTTGGTTTCGGCCTCGAACTGGCCGGTGTACCCCGCGCCCAGCGTGAAATCCGGGCGCGGGAAATGCTCGCCCTGGTCGACCTCGCAGGCTTTGACAGCCGGCGCATCTGGCAGCTCTCGGGCGGTCAGAAACAGCGCGTCGGCCTGGCTCGCGCCCTTGCCGCCGACCCACGGGTGTTGCTGATGGACGAACCCTTCGGCGCCCTCGACGCCTTCACCCGCGAACAGATGCAGGAGCTGTTGCTGCAAGTCTGGCGCCGCACCGCCAAACCGGTATTCCTGATTACCCATGACATCGAAGAGGCGGTGTTCCTCGCCACCGACCTGATTCTGCTGGCGCCCAACCCCGGGCAAATCGTCGAACGCCTGACATTGGATTTCGGGCAGCGATATGCCGCCGGCGAATCGGCACGGGCGATCAAATCCGACCCGCGCTTCATTGAAACCCGCGAACACGTGCTCGCCCGTGTGTTCTCGCAACGCAGCGCCGCCCAGCGGCAGGAGCGCGCATGAGCACTTATGAGATCCCGGCTGCATCAGCCAAGACATCCAGCCCGACCAGTCCCCTGCCACTGCGGCGCAGCCTCGGCACCCGCTGGATCAGCGTCCTGACCCTGGTCAGCCTGATCACGCTGTGGTGGGCCGTGACCGCCACCGGCCTGATCGAACCACTGTTCCTGCCGCCACCCTCGGCAGTCCTGCAAAAGGGTTGGCTACTGGTGACCAGCGGCTACATGGACTCGACCTTGTGGCAACACCTGGGCGCCAGCCTTGGGCGTATCGGCCTGGGTCTGGGTTTTGCCGTGCTGAGCGCCGTACCGGTGGGCATTGCCATCGGTCACAACCGCATCGCCCGGGGCGTGCTCGACCCGCTGATTGAGTTCTACCGGCCGATTCCACCATTGGCCTATCTGCCCCTGATCGTGATCTGGTGCGGCATCGGCGAGCTGTCCAAGGTCCTGCTGATCTACCTGGCGATCTTTGCGCCGATTGCCATCGCCACCGCCACCGGCGTACGTACCGTCGACCCGGCCAAATTGCGCGCCGCGCAGTCGCTGGGTGCAACCCGGGCACAACTGATTCGCCACGTGATTTTGCCCAGCGCCTTGCCGGACATTCTCACCGGTGTGCGCATCGGCCTGGGCGTGGGCTGGTCGACCCTGGTCGCCGCCGAACTGATTGCCGCCACCAGCGGCCTGGGTTTCATGGTGCAGTCGGCCGCGCAGTTCCTGGTCACCGACATCGTGGTCCTGGGCATCCTGGTGATCGCGCTGATTGCCTTTGCCATGGAGATGGGCCTGCGTGCCCTGCAACGCAAACTGGTGCCGTGGCACGGCCAGCCCCATTGAATTGACTATGCCGACACTTCGGCACCCGGATTGAAGAGAGCCCCATGAGCAGCCTGACCATCACCCCCTTGAGCCATGCCCTCGGCGCGCAGATCAGTGGCGTCGATATTGCCCAGCCCCTGAACGTCGAGCAGCGCGACGCCATCGAGCAAGCCCTGCTCAAGCATCAGGTGCTGTTCTTTCGCAATCAACCGGTCACCGCGCAGCAACAGGCGCGTTTTGCCGCCAACTTCGGCGACCTGCACATTCACCCGATCTACCCCAACGTACCGGAACAGCCTGAAGTGCTGATCCTCGACACGGCCCAAACCGATGTGCGCGACAACGCCGTCTGGCACACCGACGTGACCTTCCTGCCGACTCCGGCCCTGGGCGCAGTACTCAGTGCCAAGCTGTTGCCAGAATTTGGTGGCGATACCCTGTGGGCCAGCGGCATCGCGGCCTATGAAGCCCTGTCCGAGCCTCTCAAGGTCCTGTTGCAGGGCCTGAGCGCCACCCACGATTTCGTCAAATCGTTCCCGCTGGAGCGCTTTGGCAACACCGCGCAAGCGCTCGAACAATGGGAAGCCACGCGCAAGAAAAACCCACCGCTGTCGCACCCGGTGGTCCGTACGCACCCGGTCAGCGGGCGCAAGTCGCTGTTCGTCAATGAAGGCTTCACGACCCGGATCAATGAGCTTTCGGACAGTGAAAGCGAAGCCATCCTCAAGCTGCTGTTCGCCCACGCCACCCGCCCGGAATTCACCATCCGCTGGCGCTGGCAGACCGACGACGTGGCCTTCTGGGACAACCGCGTGACCCAGCACTTTGCAGTGGACGACTACCGCCCCGCCCGGCGCGTGATGCACCGGGCCACGGTGCTGGGGGATGTGCCGTTTTAACTGAATTGTTGCCGGGGCCGACATGGGCCGGCAACGATCGGCTGTTTGCTCAGGCCGGCCCAGCGTTTAAACCGATAACTCACGTAACGCCGCCGCGGCCAAAAAACCGGAACGCGAGCTGTAGCGCTGATCGCGCCTCACGGTCTGGTCGATGCGCTCAAGCAACTGCTCCGGCAACGTTGCGTTAAACCGCACTGATTTGCCGAAATACGGGGTCACGTCAAATTCCACCACCGCCCAAATCCCACCCGCGTAATCCGGGTTCTGGAAGTGTTGGTCAATTTCATGCACCTGAGGTAACGGATCGCCATCGGCGACCAGCCCTTCGTAATGCAGCGCCAGTGCCTCTTTGACGTTATCCAACGCCTGCGCAACCGTCTCACCCGCGGAGAAACAACCGCCGACATCCGGGATAATCACGCCGTAATCGGAGTCGGGATCCTTGTGTAGCACGACTGGGAATTTCATGGAGATAGCCCCTTCCAATCCGCCCTCATCGGGACTTTTATCGATAGATAGGCATACGGATTAATACACACGATACACACTAAGATATAAAACAGCCGGCCGCAAACCAGCGATTGTTTTCCAGACCACTGGCTAACGCGCCTGTGCAAACACCTCAGCCAACCCATCGACAAATACCCGAACCCGTGGCGCCATGTGTCGGTTGTGCGGGCACTGGATCAGGCTGGCGACACGCAGGTCTAAACCGCATTTGGACGAAGCACGCCTATGCTCGATAGGACGCACAGGAGTGTACGACCATGCACAGCACCATCATTATCGTCTTCGGCCTGGCCCTGCTGGCGCTGATGTTGTTCATCGGCCAGCAGCTAGGCTTCAGTCCACAGACCCTGACCTACAGCTTTGTCGTGCTGTGGCTGGCGCTGTCGACAATCAACGGCGCCATCGGCGTGATGGTTGGCGGGCAGTCAGTGATCCATGAGTTGATGGTGGGGTTCATGGTGTTTGCCGTGCCGGTGGCTGCCCTGGTGTTGTTCATGACCATGAGCAACACCTGAGCAGCCCGGCCCCGATCAGCGCACCAGGTGCAGGAACTGCATGTGGCGCTCGTACTGGTCGAGGATGTCGTTGATGATCTGCTCCTTGGTGTAGCCCATCAGGTCGTAGTCCTGACTGCCCTCGCTCAAGTGCACTTCGGCGCGGTAGTAACGGCGGTTGCGCAGCTCCTTGGGGCCCATGCCGCCACGGGCGAACGACGGCGTGAAGTAGCCGCGCATCTGCACCTGGTAGATGAACGGGTGCTGGTCGCCGTGACCGATTTCCAGGCTGACGCTGTCGTTGGCCGGGTCCGGCTGTGCAACCACGTTCACCCCCTTCTCGACGAACACCGCCGTCACTTCCTCGATCGCCGGACGCACCGTGGTCTCGAGGAAGCGATACACCTCATCGCGGGACGGGAAGTGCACGGCCTGGCTCAAGCGCTGGCGCCAGCCGCCCTTGCCACGGCGCGAGGTCGAGACCGGGGCCAAGGAGTGCATCTGCGCGATCTTCTTCTGCGACTCGAGATAGAAGGCCTTGTGCAGCCCCCACATCATCAACAGCAAAATCATCGAGAACGGCAGCGAGGTCAGGACCACCGCCGACTTCAACGAGTCGATGCTGCCGGCGAACAACAGCGCACTCGTCACCAACGCGGTCATCGCCCCCCAGAACACCCGCAGCCATTTCGGCCCGTCTTCATCGGCATTGCCGCCCTTGGCCGACAGCGTCGAGAGCACCACGGTGCCGGAGTCGGCCGAGGTGACAAAGAACACGAAGCTGATGAACACCGTCACGGCGATCACCGTCTTGCTCCACGGGTAGGTTTCCAGCAGCAGGTACAGGGTCATCGACGGGTTGTCGATGGCCGACATGCCGAGCGCGCTCATGCCGTGGTTGAGTACCTGGTCGATGGCGCTGTTGCCGAAGATCGACATCCACGCCAGGGTGAAGCCCAGGGGAATCAGCAGCACCCCGAAGACAAACTCACGGATGGTCCGGCCACGGGAAATCCGCGCAATGAACAGCCCGACAAAGGGCGACCATGCAATCCACCAGGCCCAATAAAACACCGTCCAGCCGCCCAGCCAGTCGCTGGGCTTGTCGTAGGCGTAGAGGTCAAAACTCTTCATCGGCAAGGCGCCCAGATAGTCGCCAAGGTTCTGGATCAAGGTATTGAGCAGGTGCTGGGTGGGGCCGGCAAACAGCACGAACAGCAGCAGCGCGCAGGCCAGCAGCATGTTGATGTCGGACATTACCCGCACGCCCTTATCCACACCCGCGACGGCGACGATAATCGCCGCGCCCATCATCAAGGTGATCAGCCCGACCTGGACCCACTGGGTGTGCGCGACGCCGAACAGGTAATCGAGGCCGGAGTTGAGGTGCAGTACGCCAAAGCCCATGTCCGCGCCCAGGCCAAATACCGTGGCGATAATGCCAAAACCATCCACCGCGTAGCCGATCGGGCCGTTGATGCGCTTGCCGATCAGCGGGTACAGCGCCGAACGCAGGGCCAGCGGCAGGTTGTGCCGGTAGGCGAAGTACGCCAGGGCCATGCCGACAAAGGCGAACACCCCCCAGCCGTGCAGGCCCCAGTGCAGGAACAGAATCTGCATCGCCTGGCGCGCCGCATCGGCCGTGCCGGCTTCGCCCTGGGGCGGTAGCGACAGATGCGTCAGGGGTTCGGAAACGCAGAAGAAGAACAGCGTGATACTGATGCCGGCGGCGAACAGCATGCCGGCCCAGGACAAGTAACTGAATTCGGGCTCGTCGTGGTCGGCACCGAGCTTGATCTTGCCGTAGCCAGACAAGGCGGTGACCACCACGAAGACCAGATACAGGGTCATTGCCAGCATGTAGTACCAGCCGACTGTGTTGGCCGCCCAGTTTTGTGCCGCCAGGAGCCAGGCACCGGACTGCTGCGGGAAGGCGATGACCACCAGGCCGAACAGCAGGATGAAACTCGCCGCGAAATAAAACACCGGCGGATTCATGCGGATTTGACCGCTGGGAGGGGTAGCGGATGCACTCATGGACGGTGCACCTTCTGTGGGTAAAGCGTGGCTGTAAATTTCGGACTCAGCAAAGGCAAGCCTCCTGTTGTGAGCGGGCAGCGAACCACCGGTTTAACTTGAATGAACGTTCAAGTTAAACATGGATAGGGCACTAAGGACTAATTCCAAGGCTCGGCGGTACTCTCGTACGCTAGCTCAAGGAAGGGTATGACGTGAGGTTGAACGGAATCGTTCAACGGATATTTAGCAAATGGCCAGCCACCATTTACCAGGTCTCACAAGCCCTGTGGGAGCGGGCTTGCCCGCGATGGCGGTGGGTCAGGGGTAAGGGCGGAGCCCTAAGCCGCCATCACCGCAGCAACGGATCCACCCCCCAAACCCAGGATCAAAAGACTCCACAGGCTTACTTCTGCGTCCCATCATCATGCTGCAGATTGGCCTGGGTCAAGTTGCTCCCTGGCGGTACGCTGCGGGTCAGCCAGACGTTGCCGCCGATGCTCGAGCCCTTGCCGATGGTGATCCGTCCGAGGATGGTCGCACCGGCGTAGATCACCACATCGTCCTCGACGATCGGGTGACGCGCATGCCCCTTCTGCAACTGACCGTCCTCGTCTGCCGGGAAGCGCTTGGCGCCCAGGGTCACGGCCTGATAGATGCGCACGCGCTCGCCGATGATCGCGGTCTCGCCGATCACCACGCCCGTGCCATGGTCGATGAAGAAGCTGCGGCCGATCTGCGCGCCCGGGTGGATGTCGATGCCGGTGGCCGAGTGGGCAATTTCCGAGCTGATCCGCGCCAGCAACGGCAGGCCGGCTCGGTACAGGTGGTGCGCCAGGCGATGGTGAATCACCGCCAGGATCCCCGGGTAGCAGAGCAATACCTCATCGACGCTGCGGGCTGCCGGATCGCCGTGATAGGCGGCGAGCACGTCGGAGTCCAACAGGCCGCGCAACTCGGGCAAGGCCAGGGCGAAATCCTGGATCAGGCTGATGGCCCGTGCCTCGACCTCGGTATCGACCTGGGCGGTTTGCCTGGCGACATAGCGCAACTCCAGTCGCGCTTGGCCCAGCAGGGCATTCAAGGCCACGTCCAGAGTGTGCCCGACGTAGAAGTCCTCGCTCTCCTCACGCAGGTCCACCGGCCCCAGGCGCATCGGGAACAGGGCGCCACAGAGGGCTTCGAGAATCTCCGCCATCGCTGCGCGCGATGGCAGCTCGCGACCACCCTGCTCACCGCTGCTGCGACCATTTTGCGCACGCCACTGGTCACGGGCTACGCGCAGTTGGCTGACGATGGTCTGTAATTGCCAATGGCTGGAACGCTCACTCACGGTCAAAACTCCTCGCACGCAGCGGCCCCATACCAGGCCGCCTGAATGGCAGTCACTTTACGGTATGGTCACAAACCGCAATTAAGAACGAATTGTGCGAGCCTTAGCACTTTTAGGAATATGCGATTGGCGGTTGCCCGGGTAAAACGGCCTGCCTATAGTCCAGACACCTCCTACTACCCGTGCGGACCCATGATCAAACAACAGCTTGCTCGCTTTCACCGACTGGATCTTCTCGTCAACGCCACCCCCCTGGAAAAGCTCGAGCGGCTGTCGACCTGGCTGGGGCGCGAGGTCTACGTCAAGCGTGACGACCTGACGCCGCTGGCCATGGGTGGCAACAAGCTGCGCAAACTCGAATACCTGGCCGCCGACGCACTGGCCCAGGGCGCCGACACCCTGATCACCGCCGGGGCCATCCAGTCCAACCATGTGCGCCAGACTGCGGCAATTGCCGCAAAGCTCGGTCTGGGCTGCGTCGCCCTGCTGGAAAACCCGATCGGCACGGATGACAGCAACTACCTGGGCAACGGCAACCGCCTGCTGCTGGACCTGTTCGATGCCAAGGTCGAGCTAGTGGACAACCTCGACAACGCCGACCAACAGTTGCAAGCCCTGGCGGAGCGCCTGCGCAGCAGCGGCAAGCAGCCGTACCTGGTGCCAATTGGCGGCTCCAATGCCTTGGGCGCGCTGGGGTATGTACGCGCGGGGCTGGAACTGGCCGAACAGATCAAGGACACCGGCCTGCAATTTGCGGCCGTGGTCCTGGCCTCGGGCAGTGCCGGCACCCATAGCGGCCTGGCGCTGGCATTGAGTGAAGTGCTACCGGAACTGCCGGTGATCGGGGTCACCGTCTCGCGCACCGATGAAGACCAGCGCCCCAAGGTCCAGGGCCTGGCCGAACGCACCGCCGAACTGCTGGGGATCCAACTGCCGGCGAGTTTCAAGGTACAACTGTGGGACGAGTACTTCGCCCCCCGCTACGGCGAGCCGAGCGCCGGTACCCTGGCTGCGGTCAAGCTGCTGGCGAGCCAGGAAGGCCTGTTGCTCGACCCGGTCTACACCGGCAAGGCCATGGCCGGACTGCTCGATGGCATTGGCCGGCAGCGTTTCGACAATGGTCCTATCCTGTTCCTGCACACTGGCGGCGCCCCGGCACTGTTTGCCTACGCTGCATCGTTCGCCTGAAGCCAATCCACGTCATGTAGGAGCGAGCTTGCTCGCGATAGCGCCCTAAAGCACTCCACGACATCCACCAAATAACCACAAAAGGAATAACAAACTCACTTTTTATTATTTTCAAGTCTAAAAATCCCGCCCTATAGTCTCGCCGCAGGCGCAATTGCCGCGAGACGCATACGCTGCTTCTAGGGCAGGATGTGGAATTCCCGATTTTGCCTGCTTCATAAAAAACGTCTTCATAAAAAACACAGGGGCTTGTCATGAATTTTTCCGCATTTCGTCGAAATCTGCTGGTGGGCTCGCTGGGCCTGGTACTTGGTGCCGGTCTGTTGGGGCAAGCGGTAGCCGGTGAGCAACTGCAAAAGATCAAGGACGCGGGCGTGATCAACGTCGGCCTGGAAGGCACCTACCCACCGTTCAGTTTTGTCGATGCCGACGGCAAGCTGGCAGGTTTCGAAGTCGAATTTTCCGAAGCCCTGGCCAAGGAGCTGGGGGTCAAGGTCAAACTGCAACCGACCAAGTGGGACGGCATCCTCGCCGCCCTGGAGTCCAAGCGCCTGGATGCGGTCGTCAACCAGGTAACCATCTCTGAAGAGCGCAAGAAGAAGTACGACTTCTCCGAGCCCTACACCGTCTCCGGGATTCAGGCCCTGGTACTGACCAAGAACAAGGACAGCATCAAGTCCGCCGCCGACCTGGCTGGCAAGAAAGTCGGGGTGGGCCTGGGCACGAACTACGAGCAGTGGGTGAAGGCCAATGTGCCGACCGCTGACATCCGCACCTACGAAGATGACCCAACCAAGTTCCAGGATCTGCGTGTCGGGCGCATCGACGCCATTCTGATCGACCGCCTCGCCGCGCTGGAATACGCCAAGAAAGCCAAGGACACCACCGCTGCCGGTGAAGCGTTCTCTCGTCAGGAAGCCGGTATCGCCCTGCGCAAAGGCGAGCCTGAGCTGCTGGCCGCAGTGAACAAGGCGATCGACAAGCTGCGTGCCGACGGTACGCTGAAGAAGCTTTCGGAAAAATACTTCAACGCTGACGTCACTCAGTAATGGGCGAGGCTTTCCAACTCGCGCTGGACTCCGCGCCCTTTCTGCTCAAGGGCGCGTACTACACCGTCATCCTCAGCCTTGGCGGGATGTTTTTCGGCCTGCTGCTGGGCTTCGGCCTGGCCTTGATGCGCCTGTCGCGCTTCAAGCTGGTGAGCTGGATCGCGCGCATTTATGTGTCGTTCTTTCGCGGCACGCCGTTGCTGGTGCAGCTGTTCGTGATCTATTACGGTTTGCCGCAATTGGGCGTCGAGCTTGATCCGCTGCCGGCGGCCTTGATCGGCTTCTCGCTGAACATGGCCGCCTATGCCTGCGAAATCCTGCGCGCCGCCATCAGTTCGATCGAACGGGGCCAATGGGAAGCCGCGGCCAGTATCGGCATGACCCGTGCGCAGACCCTGCGCCGGGCCATCCTGCCGCAAGCCGCGCGCACCGCGTTGCCGCCCCTGGGCAACAGCTTCATCTCGCTGGTCAAGGACACCGCGCTGGCCGCGACCATCCAGGTGCCAGAGCTGTTCCGCCAGGCGCAGTTGATTACCGCCCGCACCTTCGAAATTTTCACCATGTATCTTGCCGCCGCGCTGATCTACTGGGTTCTGGCCACGGTGCTGTCGCACCTGCAGAACAAGTTGGAAGAGCGGGTCAATCGGCACGACCAGGAGTCCTGACCCAATGATTGTCGTGGAAAAACTGACAAAGCAGTTCAAGGGTCAAGTTGTGCTCAATGGCATCGACCTGGAGGTCAAGGAAGGCGAGGTGGTCGCCATCATCGGCCCCAGCGGCTCGGGCAAGACTACCTTCCTGCGCTGCCTGAACTTTCTCGAAGAGCCGAGCAGTGGCCGGATCAAGGTCGGCGACATCGAGATCGATGGTAGCCGCCCGCTGAACCAGCAGCAGAGCCTAGTGCGCCAATTGCGCCAGCACGTGGGCTTCGTGTTCCAGAACTTCAACCTGTTCCCGCACCGCACGGCGCTGGAAAACGTCACCGAAGGGCCACTGGTGGTCAAGAAGATTCCCAGGGAGGAGGCCCTGGCACTGGGCCGCAAACTCCTGGCCAAGGTCGGCCTGGCGGGCAAGGAAGATGCCTACCCGCGCCGGCTCTCCGGCGGCCAGCAACAGCGCGTGGCGATCGCCAGGGCGCTGGCCATGGAGCCGGAAGTGATCCTCTTCGACGAACCGACCTCCGCGCTGGATCCGGAGCTGGTGGGCGAAGTGCTGGCGACCATTCGTGGCCTGGCGGAAGAAAAACGCACTATGGTCATCGTCACCCACGAAATGGGCTTTGCACGCGACGTGGCCAACCGCGTGGTGTTTTTCGACAAGGGCGTGATCGTCGAACAAGGCGAAGCCAAGGCCTTGTTTGCCAACCCCAAGGAAGAGCGTACCCGACAGTTTCTCAGCAAGTTTCTTAACGCCTGAAGTTTCGCGCAACCCGCAACTTCCCATTTGCAACAGTCACTTTCCACGGAAGGAAGTGGCGCCTGTTAAAAACAATAACTCCCCCCTGGTATTTATCCCTACGCGCACACGGAATAAATAGATACGTCCTCCCCTTTCCTCCGGCGGCGTACCTTGGCCCAGGCTCTGCGTCTCGCCGTCCCGAAAATAGCCTGCTTTATAGTTCTATAGCTTTGATCATCCGAGAAAAACCCCAATCACCTGTACGCTGGAAACGCCTCCAAGGTAGGACATTTCTGATTGACCAAGGATCACCAACTTCCCAACTTTCATCTATTGACACCCTATCAGGCGCGCTCTTATCTAGACGCCAATTAACTGCACACCGGCATTAACCAATCGGCTATCACTTGAACTCGACACCCTGAATCAATGTGAACTAACGCAACTTCGAAACGGACTTCGCTGCGGTATTTCAAGGAGAACACGCATGACCTGTCTGCCGAACAAAGTAGAACTGACGGCTCCGCGCCTGGCGCAATCGTCGGGATCCGCCATTAACGGTGTCTCAGCGGCTCATCTGCTGATCGAGATTGCCCCCTACGCCAGCATGGAAGAAGGCGACCTGATCGAGCTGTTCTGGGACACCAGCTACGTCGCCTCCAAGGTCCTGGAAGCCGCGGATATCGGCCAGCCCATCCACCTACGGGTGCCCGAGAGCTTTATCCGCAACGGCAGGTCCGGTATCCACTATCGGGTCATGCAAGTCGGCCAGGACCCGGCGCGCTCAGCGACCAAGCGAGTGCAGGTCAAGCTCGACTGCCCCGGCGGGCAACCACACAGCCAGTGCGCCGATGAAAACCAGGGGCTGGCGCCCTTGGGCATTCCAGAGATGATCCGCAAGCATGGGGTCAACCCGAACCAAATGAAACGCGGCGTGCCGCTGACCATCGAGCCTTACCTGAACATGGCCACTGCCGATGCAATCACCCTGCGCTGGGGCGATGTGCGCCTGGACCTGCCCAAGGTCAAGCCCGGCGAGGTCGGCAAGCCGATCAACCTGTGGGTGCCGCCGGCAGTGATTCTCGAGGCCGGAGAGGACAGTCGCCTGGAAGTGACCTACTGCATTCTCGATCGGGTCGGCAACAACTCACGCTGGGCGCCTGCACGCTTGTTGCGAATCGGCGGCTGCCCACCCGGTGCCAGGCTGCCAGCCGACCCTGAGGCAACAGCGCACGGACCTTCTATGTATATTCCTAAAAGTTAGTTTATTAATTTTTTATACGCGATTAGGGTATATGCACCGGACCACCGGACATTCTTGATTCTGATTTCGCCGCACGACGCGGCTTATCCATGAGATGTGAGGTAGGTATGGTCCGGAACACAATCACCCCAGTGCAGATCGCCAGGGCATTGCGTGCAGCCAAGGAGTGGCAGTGATGTCCAGTCTGGCCGAAGCAAACATCCAGAGCGATCTGGACATCGCCCCGCCGCTGCTGCCCGCACAGGTGCTCGGCAATGACGCACAAGCCCTCGAAGCTGCCCACGAACTCGCGGCTGTCGCCCGCCAGCAAGCCGCGCGCCGCGATCAGCAACGCAAATTGCCCTGGGCGGAAATCGAGCAGTTCACCCGCAGCGGCCTGGGCAGTATCGCCATTGGCAAAGCCTTTGGTGGCCCACAGGTTTCCTACGTCACCCTGGCTGAAGTCTTCGCGATCATTTCCGCGGCAGACCCAGCACTAGGGCAAATTCCGCAGAACCAGTTCGGCATCCTCAACCTGCTGCAACATGTGGCCAGCGAGCCGCAGAAACAGCAGTTGTTCCAGAGCGTGCTCAACGGTTCGCGCATCGGCAATGCCGGCCCGGAACGGGGCAACAAGAACACCCTGGAACTCAAGGCCCGTATCACCGCCCAAGGCGATGGTTGGGTGCTCAATGGCCAGAAGTTCTACTCCACCGGTGCCCTCTTCGCACACTGGATCGCGGTCAAGGCGCTCAACGACGACGGCAAGCAGGTGATGGCGTTTATCCGTCGTGGCACCCCGGGACTGCGGGTGGTGGACGACTGGTCGGGGTTTGGCCAGCGCACCACCGCCAGCGGCACCGTATTGCTCAACAACGTGCGGGTCGACGCCGACCTGGTGGTGGAAAACTGGCGGCTCAACGAGCGCCCGAATATCCAGGGTGCCGTCTCCCAACTGATCCAGGCCGCCATCGACGCCGGCATTGCTCGCGGCGCCCTCGACGACGCCATTGAATTTGTACGCACCCGCGCCCGGCCGTGGATCGATGCCAAGGTCGACCGCGCCAGTGATGACCTGTACGTGATTGCCGACATCGGCAAACTGAAGATCGAACTGCACGCCGCCGAAGCGCTGCTGCGCAAGGCCGGCAAGGTGCTGGATCAGGTCAGCGCGGCACCGGTCACTGCCGCTTCCGCCGCCCGCGCCTCGATTGCCGTCGCCGAGGCCAAGGTGCTGACCACCGAGATCTCGTTGCTCGCCAGCGAAAAGCTCTTCGAGCTGGCCGGCAGCCGCGCCACCCTCGCCGAATTCAACCTCGATCGTCACTGGCGCAATGCGCGCGTGCACACCCTGCACGACCCGGTGCGCTGGAAGTACCACGCCGTGGGCGACTACCGCCTCAACGGCACCTTGCCGAACCGGCATTCCTGGATCTGACCGACCAGACATCTGGAGATTTACATGACGTTTTCCCATTCCGTCGCGGTCATTACCAGCGATGAACAAGCCCTTATTGTCGCCAGCGACCTGGCCGAAGACTTGCGCCGCGACAGCGCCCTGCGCGACCGTGAACGTCGCCTGCCTTATCCGGAGTTGGAAGTGTTTTCGCGCTCGGGCCTGTGGGGCATCAGCGTCCCCCGCGAATATGGCGGCGCCGAGGTGTCCAACGTCACCCTGGCCAAGGTCATCGCCCTGATCGCCCAGGCTGATGGTTCCCTGGGGCAGATTCCGCAGAACCATTTTTATGCCCTCGAAGTCCTGCGGGTGAACGGCAGCGAGGCGCAGAAAAAACGCCTGTACGCCGAAGTGCTCGCCGGCCAGCGTTTCGGCAATGCGCTGGCGGAACTGGGGACCAAGACCGCCCATGACCGGGTCACCCGCCTGACCCAGGATGGCCAGGGCTACCGCATCAACGGCCGCAAGTTCTACGCCACCGGCGCCATCTACGCCCAGCGCATTCCCACCTCAGTGGTTGATGACAATGGCGTCCAGCAACTGGCCTTCGTGCCCCGCGATAGCCAAGGCCTGACGGTGATCGACGACTGGAGCGGCTTCGGCCAACGCACCACAGGCAGCGGCTCGGTGGTGTTCGAGGACGTCTATGTGTCTGCCGACGACCTGGTGCCGTTTCAAAGCGCCTTCGAGCGTCCGACCCCGGTCGGCCCGCTGGCGCAGATTCTCCACGCCGCCATCGACACCGGTATCGCCCGCGCCGCCTACGAAGACGCGCTGCACTTCGTGCGGACCAAGACCCGCCCGTGGATCGACTCCGGCAACGACCAGGCCACCCAAGACCCGCTTACACTGAAAAGCTTCGGTCACCTGAGCATCCGCCTGCACGCCACCGAAGCGCTGTTGGAACGTGCCGGTGAATTCCTCGACCAGGCTCAGCGCGACACCAACGCAGACACCGTGGCGGCCGCCTCGATTGCCGTGGCCGAAGCCCGCGCCATCAGCAGCGAAATCTCCCTGGCCGCCGGCAGCACCCTGTTTGAGCTCGCCGGTAGCCAGGCGACGCTGGCCGAGCATGGCCTGGACCGACACTGGCGCAACGCGCGCGTGCATACCTTGCATGACCCGGTGCGCTGGAAATACCACGCGGTGGGCAACTACTACCTCAATGATGAAAACCCGCCGCTGCGAGGGACCATCTGATGAGCAGCCCCGTGCACGCGAAGAAAAAAATCCTCCTCAATGCCTTCAACATGAACTGCATCGGGCACATCAATCACGGCCTGTGGACCCATCCACGAGACAACTCGACCCAGTACAAGAGCGTCGAGTACTGGACTGAGCTGGCGCAGCTGCTGGAGCGCGGGCTATTCGACGGTTTGTTCATCGCCGACATCGTCGGTGTCTATGACGTGTACCAGGGCTCGGTGGACGTACCGCTCAAGGAGTCGATCCAGTTGCCGGTCAACGACCCACTGCTGCTGGTTTCGGCCATGGCCGCGGTGACCCGTAACCTCGGCTTCGGCCTCACCGCCAACCTCACCTATGAACCGCCGTACCTGTTCGCCCGGCGCATGTCGACCCTCGACCACCTGAGCCGTGGGCGGGTGGGCTGGAACATTGTCACCGGCTACCTCGACAGCGCCGCCAAGGCCATGGGCCTGAGCGAGCAGGTCGAACATGACCGGCGTTACGACCAGGCCGACGAGTACCTGCAGGTGCTGTACAAGCTCTGGGAGGGCAGCTGGGAGGCGGACGCGGTACTCAACGACCCCCAACAGCGCATCTACGCCCAGCCGGGCAAAGTGCACAAGATCGAGCACCACGGCGAGTTCTATAAGGTCGAGGGTTATCACCTGTGCGAACCCTCACCGCAACGCACCCCGGTGCTGTTCCAGGCCGGCAGTTCGAGTCGCGGCCTGCAATTCGCCGGGCAACACGCCGAGTGCGTGTTCATCAGTGGCCAGAACAAAACCTCGACCAAGGCCCAGGTCGACAAGGTGCGCGCCAGCGCCGTCAGCGCCGGGCGCAAGCCAGACGACATCAAGGTATTCATGGGTTTGAACGTGATTGTCGGAGCCAGCGAAGAGGCCGCCTGGGCCAAGCACGCCGAGTACCTGAGCTACGCCAGCGCCGAAGCTGGAGTCGCGCATTTTTCCGCCTCCACTGGCATCGATTTCTCCCAGTACGGATTGGACGAGCCTATCCAGTACGTGAAAAGCAACGCCATCCAATCCGCCACCCAGCACCTGAAAAACAACGACTGGACCCGGCGCAAACTGCTCGATCAGCACGCCCTGGGCGGTCGCTACATCACCCTCGTCGGTTCACCCGAACAGGTGGCGGACGAACTGGAATCGTGGATCGCCGAAACCGGCCTGGACGGCTTCAACCTGACCCGCATCGTCACCCCGGAAAGCTATGTGGATTTCATCGACTTGGTGATCCCCGAGTTGCAGCGCCGTGGTTCGTACAAGACCGCGTATGACCAGGGCACCTTGCGCGAGAAGCTGTTTCAAGGGGCCGCGCAATTACCCGAACAGCACACCGGTTCGACGTTTCGCCGCTGACCGGTCCCACGAACCATTGTGGGAGCGAGCCTGCTCGCGAAGAGCCTCCCAAACAACCCAACTCTATGACTGGAAACCCATCATGAAAAACACCTTGTTCACCCACCCAGTCAAAGCACTGGCACTGGCCCTCGGCCTTTTCAGCTCCGTGACCTTCGCCGCCGACGCGCCGCTGAAGGTCGGCACCACCGCCGCCTTCGCCATTCCCCTGGAGGCCGCGGTCGAAGAGGCCGGCAAGCAAGGCCTGAAAGTCGAGCTGGTGGAGTTCAGCGACTGGATCGCACCCAACGTCAGCCTGGCCTCGGGCGACATCGACGTGAACTACTTCCAGCACATCCCCTTCCTGGAAAACGCCAAGGCCGCCGCCGGCTTCGACCTGGTGCCGTTCGCCCCAGGGATCATCAACAACGTCGGCCTGTATTCGAAGAAATACAAAAGTTTCGCCGAGCTGCCCGAAGGCGCCAGCGTGGCCATCGCCAACGACCCGATCAACAGCGGTCGCGGCCTGCAACTGCTGGCCAAGGCCGGCTTGATCACGCTCAAGGATGGGGTGGGCTACAAGGCCACCGAAGACGACATCGTCGCCAACCCGAAGCAGATCAAAATTCTCCAGGTCGAAGCCGTGCAACTGGTGCGCGCCTATGACGACGCCGACCTGGTGCAGGGTTACCCAGCCTACATTCGCCTGGCCAAGACATTCGACGCCGGCTCCGCGCTGCTGTTCGACGGTCTCGACCACAAGGAATACGTGATCCAGTTCGTGATCCAGCCCAACAGCAAAACCGATCCTCGGTTGATCAAGTTCGTCGACATCTACCAGCATTCGCCCGCCGTTCGCGCTGCCCTGGATAAAGCCCACGGCAAGCTCTACCAAGCCGGCTGGGAAAGCTGAGCATGAGCGCCGCGAGCCAACTGCGACTGGAAATTCCAGAGCCCCACAACGCGGTCCAGACTGAACTGCACCCCGACCTCAATCACGCCCACGTCCGCTTCATTGGCCTGGGCAAGACCTACAACGGTCAGCAAGGCCCGGTCGCCGCGCTGCACGGCATCGACCTGGCGATCCAGCGCGGTGAGGTGTTCGGCATCATCGGCCGCAGCGGTGCCGGCAAGTCGTCGCTGATCCGCACCATCAATCGCCTCGAACAACCAACCTCGGGCCGGGTGCTGATCGATCAGGTGGACATCGGCGAGTTCGACGAAGACCGCCTGGTGCACCTGCGTCGGCGCATCGGCATGATCTTCCAGCACTTCAACCTGATGTCGGCCAAGACCGTGTGGCAGAACGTCGAATTACCACTCAAGGTCGCCGGCGTGGCGAAACCGGCGCGCGAGCAAAAGGTCCGCGAGTTGCTCGAACTGGTGGGCCTGCAGGACAAGCACAAGGCCTACCCGGCACAGCTCTCGGGCGGGCAGAAACAGCGCGTCGGCATTGCCCGCGCGCTGGTGCACGATCCGGCGATCCTGCTGTGCGACGAAGCCACTTCGGCGCTGGACCCGGAAACCACCCAATCGATCCTCGGCCTGCTGCGCGAAATCAACCGGCGCCTGGGCCTGACCATCATTCTGATCACCCACGAGATGGCGGTGATCCGCGATATCTGTGACCGGGTGGTGGTGCTCGAACACGGCAAGATCGTCGAGCAAGGCCCGGTCTGGCAAGTGTTCGGCAACCCGCAGCACGAGGTCAGCAAAACCCTGCTGGCGCCGCTGCAGCACAGCCTGCCGGAGGACCTGCAAGGTCGCCTGCAAACCCAACCCGCCTCAGCCCAGGCCGCCGTGGTATTGCGCTTGCAGTTCACCGGCAGCAGTCAGGACGAACCGGACCTGGCTGCACTGTTCAGCGCCCTGGGTGGCCGGGTGCGCTTGCTGCAAGGCGGAGTCGAGCGAATCCAGGGGCATGCCTTGGGGCAATTGCTGCTGGCAGTGTCGGGGTCGACCCTGGACACCGAACAATTGCGGCAACGCGCCGCTGCATGGGCGCAACAGGTAGAGGTGCTGGGTTATGTGGTTTGAGCGTTTGCTGCAAGGCTTTATCGATACCTTCCTGATGGTCGGCGTGTCATCGCTGATTGCCTTGCTGGCGGGTATTCCGTTGGCGGTGATCCTGGTCACCAGCGCCAAGGGCGGGATCTACCAAGCCCCGGCGCTGAACCGTGCGCTGGGGGACTTTGTGAACCTGTTCAGGTCGATCCCGTTTCTGATCCTGATGGTCGCGCTGATTCCCTTTACCCGGTTGATCGTCGGCACCACCTACGGCGTCTGGGCCGCCGTAGTGCCACTGACCATTGCCGCCACGCCATTTTTCGCGCGGATTGCCGAGGTCAGCCTGCGCGAGGTCGATCACGGCCTGATCGAAGCGGCCCAGGCCATGGGCTGCCGCCGCTGGCACATCATCTGGCACGTGTTGCTGCCTGAAGCGCTACCGGGGATTGTAGGAGGGTTCACCATCACCCTGGTCACCATGATCAACTCCTCGGCCATGGCCGGGGCCATTGGTGCCGGTGGCCTGGGCGATATCGCCTACCGTTACGGCTACCAACGCTTTGACAGCCAGATCATGCTCACGGTGATCGTGCTGCTGGTGATTCTGGTGGCGGTGATTCAATTGGGCGGGGATCGGTTGGCGCGCGGCTTGAACAAGCGTTGAACCCTCGGCCGCAAAGGGTATATTCGGCTCACTCCCCTTGCCTGCGCAGCCGATCATGAAACACACCCCCGACGACCTCCAACAGATCACCGCCACCACCCTGGATCACTACAATTCGGTGGCCGAAGGCTTTCGCGAAGGCACTCGCGAGCATGACGTCAGCCAGAACATCGCGGCCCTGCTGCGGCACATCCAGGGTGAGGCGCCGCTACAGATTCTCGACTTCGGCTGCGGCCCGGGGCGGGACTTGCAGACGTTCACCCGCCTGGGACATACGGCCGTCGGCCTCGACGGCTCTGAGCAGTTTGCCCGGATGGCCCGCGAGGACAGCGGCTGTGAGGTCTGGCAGCAGGACTTTCTCAAGCTCGACCTGCCGGCAGAACGGTTTGACGGGATTTTCGCCAATGCCGTGCTGTTTCATGTGCCACGCCAGGAGTTGCCGCGGGTGCTACGGCAACTGCACGGGACCTTGAAACCGGGTGGTGTGCTGTTCAGTTCCAATCCCCGTGGCGACAACCAAGAGGGCTGGAATGGCCCGCGATACGGGGCGTATCACGACCTTCAAACGTGGCAGCAATTGCTCACCGAGGCGGGTTTTGTCGAGCTCGAACACTACTACCGCCCGGCCGGGCTGCCGCGCGAGCAGCAGCCTTGGCTGGCGAGTGTCTGGCGTAAATCGGCGTAGGCCGTTAGACCGCCATCGCGGGCAAGCCCGCTCCCACTGGGTGTATGCAAGATCTGCGAACTCCAAAACCACTGTGGGAGCGGGCCTGCAGGGTGTATGCAAGATCTGCGAACTCCAAAACCACTGTGGGAGCGAGTCGGGCGGCGCTCC
>NZ_CATKPN010000041.1:0-72241 GCF_949767245.1 Pseudomonas sp. IT-P176 | reverse complement strand
GCAAAAGCGTTTTGCTTACTTTTGCGCTGTTCAAAAGTGAGCCGCCGTCAGGCGGAACCATAGGAGGCCGTTACCGCAAGAATGGATATGTACTCCGCCTAATCCAACACCCCAGAGGCCCAGAGGCCGCCACACGAGCAAGCTCCCTCGCCACAGGCCGCTACAAAGTTGTGTAGATACCTATGCCGCGATGAGGCCAACACCTTCAACAACCATGTCAAATGCCGCCCGGCCCACTCCCACAGGGATATCTCAGGGTTCGACCTGGGTCCACTGTTTGTTCAGGCGCTTGTCGGAAATCGGTACCTTGGTCCCCAGTTGCTGGGCAAACAACGACACCCGGTATTCTTCCAGCCACCAGCGATACAACTCCAACTGCGGATCGCGCTTGCCTTCCTGGGCATGTTTGTTGGCGCGGGCCTGGTATTGCGCCCAGAGCGCCGACAATTCGCCGCTCCAGACCCGATCCTTCTGCACCTGGGCGCCGAGTTTCTCGAAGCGCTGCTCGACGGCCTTGAGGTAGCGCGGCAGCTCCTTGAGCCACACCATCGGGGTTTCGCGGACAAACCCTGGGTACACCAGGTGACTCAACTGTTGCTTGATGTCATTCAAGGCCACCGCTTGCGCCAGGTCGATCTTGCCCTTGAAGCGTTTTTGCAGGCCGTGCCAGAGCTTGAGAATCTCCAGCGTCAGCTTCGCCAGGCGCTCGGCATGCTCGGTCCAGCCGCCGCGCTTGCGTTCGGCCAGCGCTGCCAGCCCGGCGCCATCGCGGGGCAGGTTCGGCTCACCGTCGAGAATGCAGCTGTCCAGGCTCGCCAGCAGGATGTCTTCCACCAGCGCGTCGATCCGCCCCAACTCGCGATACATCAAGCCCAGTTCGGTGAGCCCCGGCAATTTGCCCCGCAGGAACTTCGCCGGCTCCGCCAGTTGCTGCATCAGCAGGCGCTGCAAGGCGCGGCGGTGCTGGAACTCGGCCTCGGCCGGGGTCGAGAAACGCCCCTCCTTGACCGTGCCCGCCTCCTCCACCAACGCCGGATAGACCGTCATCGACAGCCCGGCGATCTTCTGTTGGGTTTGCTGCGCCACGGCGGCGAAAACCTTGGCCTCCACCGGCTGCTGGCTTTTCGCAGTCTGTGGCACCGCCAATGCTGCCTGGCTGGCTTCGGCAAACCGCGCCGTCAGCTCGGCCAGGTCACGGCCTTCGCCGAGGAACTTGCCTTGGCCGTCGACAATCTCCAGGTTCATCCGCAAGTGGCTTTCCACCTGCTGCGCGGCTTCGGCCCAGGCCTCGTCGCTGACCCGCGCGCCGGTCATGCGCAACAACTCCCGACCCAGGGCCAGGGGCAGCGAGCCGTCGCCGAAGGTGATCCGTTGCAGGGCCGCCTTGACGAAATCCGGCACCGGCACGAAGTTCTTGCGCAAGGCTTTCGGCAAGTTGCGCACCAGGGCGATGCACTTGGCCTCGATCACCCCTGGCACCAGCCACTCCAGGCGCTCCGGTGGCAGCATCGGCAACAGCGGGGCCGGTACGCGCAGGGTCACGCCATCACGCGGATGGTTGGGTTCGAAGTGATAACTCAACGGCAGGGTCAGGTCGCCCACACGCAGGGTGTCCGGGTAATGCGCCGCAGTGATTTCGTTGGCCTCGCGCGCCAGCACGTCTTCCTCGCGCATGATCAGCAACTGCGGGTCTTTCTGGCTGTTGACCTTGTACCAGCTGTCGAAGGTCGCGGTCTGGTGAATCTCTGCCGGCAAGCGCGCGTCGTAGAAGGCGAACAGGGTTTCTTCGTCCGCCAGGATGTCGCGCCGGCGCGCCTTGGCTTCCAGCTCATCGAGCTGTTCGAGCAACTGCGCGTTAGCCGTCAGGCACTTGGCCTTGGACTGGATCTCGCCACGCACCAGGGCTTCGCGGATGAATAGTTCACGCGACACCAGCGGATCGATCGGCCCGTAATGCACCGGACGGCGACCGACGATAATCAGCCCGAACAAGGTGATCTGCTCGTACGCGACCACCTGCCCACGCTTCTTCTCCCAATGGGGTTCGAAGTGGTTTTTCTTGATCAGGTGCCCGGCCAGCGGTTCGATCCAGTCGGCATCGATCTTGGCCACCATGCGCGCGTAGAGCTTGGTGGTCTCCACCAGTTCGGCGGCCATCAGCCATTGCGGGCGCTTCTTGCCCAGGCCCGATGAGGGGTGAATCCAGAACCGCCGCTGACGGGCACCGAGGTAGTCGCCCTCCTCGGTTTTCTGGCCAATCTGGCTGAGCAGGCCGGACAGCACCGCCTTGTGCAGCTTGGGGTAATCCGCCGGTTCCTTGTTCAGCGACAGCTGCATGTCGCGGCAGATCAGGCTCAACTGGCGATGCGAGTCACGCCACTCGCGCAGACGCAGGTAGTTGAGGAAATTCTTGCGGCACCAGTTGCGCAACGGGCTAGCGGTCAGCGCCTGGCGCTGCTCTTCAAAGCCGCGCCACAGATTGACCAGCCCGGCGAAGTCCGAGTCGACGTCTTTCCATTGCGCGTGGGCCTGGTCGGCGGCCTGCTGACGCTCCGGCGGCCGCTCGCGCGGGTCCTGGATCGACATGGCACTGGCGACGATCAACACTTCCTGGAGGCTGCCCAACCTCGCCGCTTCCAGCAGCATGCGCCCCATGCGCGGGTCGACCGGCAGGCGCGCCAGTTGCCGGCCCAGAGGCGTCAGCTGACTGTTGCGGTCCACCGCCGAGAGTTCCTGCAGCAGGTTGAAGCCGTCGCTGATGGCCTTGCCATCGGGCGGTTCGATGAACGGGAAATCGGTGATCTCACCCAGGCGCAGATGGAGCATCTGCAGGATCACCGCCGCCAGGTTGGTACGCAGGATTTCCGGGTCGGTAAATTCCGGCCGACCGATAAAGTCTTCTTCACTGTACAGGCGAATACAGATGCCCGGCTCGACCCGTCCGCAGCGACCTTTACGCTGGTTGGCGCTGGCCTGGGAGATGGCCTCGATCGGCAGGCGCTGGACCTTGGCTCGATAGCTGTAGCGGCTGATACGCGCGGTGCCGCTGTCGATCACGTAGCGAATGCCCGGCACCGTCAGCGAGGTTTCCGCGACGTTGGTCGCCAGGACCACACGCCGCCCCGGGTGCGACTGGAAGATCCGCTGCTGCTCGGCCGGTGACAGACGGGCATACAGCGGCAGGATTTCGGTGTGTTTGAGCTGGGCCTTGCGCAGCATGTCGGCGGCGTCGCGAATTTCCCGCTCACCCGGCAGGAACACCAACACGTCACCCGGACTGCGGCGCTCGCTGCGTTCATGGGCGGCGATTTCATCGAGGGTGGCGAGGATCGCCTGGTCCACCGTCAGGTCGTCTTCGACCCGGTTGCCCTCCTCGTCCTGCTCAAGCGTCAGCGGCCGGTACCAGGTGTCCACCGGGAAGGTACGCCCCGAGACTTCGACGATCGGCGCGTCGTCGAAGTGCTTGGAGAAGCGCTCCAGGTCGATGGTCGCCGAAGTGATGATGACTTTCAGGTCGGGACGGCGCGGCAGCAGGGTTTTCAGGTAACCGAGCAGGAAGTCGATGTTGAGGCTGCGTTCGTGGGCTTCGTCGACGATGATCGTGTCGTAGCGCTCGAGGTAGCGGTCGTTCTGGGTTTCCGCCAGCAGGATGCCGTCGGTCATCAGCTTGATCAGGGTGTTGGAATCGCTCTGATCCTCGAACCGCACCTGATAGCCGACCAGTGCACCCAGCGGCGTGGCCAGCTCCTCGGCGACCCGGCTGGCGACGCTGCGCGCGGCAATCCGCCGTGGCTGGGTGTGCCCGATCAGGCCATGCTGGCCGCGGCCGATTTCCAGGCAGATCTTCGGCAACTGGGTGGTTTTACCCGAACCGGTTTCCCCGGCAATGATCAGCACCTGGTGCTTTTGCAGGGCAGCCTTGATTTCGTCGCGCTTGGCGGCAATCGGCAAACTGTCGTCGTAACGAATCACCGGCAGGCTGGCACGCCGCGCCAGCACCTGGTCGCAGGACGCTTGCAAACGCATCACCCACTGGGCCAGCTTGGCCTCGTCGGGCTTCTTGCGCAGCTCGAGCAACTGGCGCCGCAGCCGGTGGCGGTCGGCGAGCATGGCGTGATCGAGGTTGTTCAGCAGTTTGTCGATGGAAGGCGATTCGTCAGTCATCAGGTACGCAAAGGTCGTCTAGTGGCGCAGGGGGGCGATTGTCGCAGATTTGGCGGGATAAATAATGGTGCGGTGCATGACCCCACCGTGTGTGGCCTTTTCGCGGGCAAGCGGAGCGCCGCCCGCGAAGGCGCCAGTAGGCGCTACTCGTTATCCAGGCCCTTGCGCCGATACGGGAATACGTCGATCACCTTGCCCGCGCGAATCGCCTCTTGCAGGCTTTTCCAATAGTCGGCGTTGTACAGTTCGCCGTGCAATTGGTCGAACAGCTTGCGCTGCCCCCCATCGGCGAACAGGAACGGCGGGAACTCTTCGGGGAACACGTCCAGCGGGCCGATGGAGTACCAGGGCTCGGAGGCCATTTCGTCTTCCGGGGTACGCGGTTGCGGGATATGGCGGAAGTTGGCTTCGGTCAGGTAGCAGATTTCGTCGTAGTCATAGAACACCACACGGCCGTGGCGGGTGACGCCGAAGTTCTTCAGCAGCATGTCCCCGGGGAAGATATTCGCAGCCGCCAGTTGCTTGATCGCCAGCCCGTAGTCTTCCAGAGCTTCGCGCACCTGGGCGGGATTGGCGTTTTCCAGGTACAGGTTCAGTGGCGTCATGCGCCGCTCGGTCCAGCAGTGGCGGATCAGCACCGTGTCGCCTTCCACGGCCACGGTCGAGGCCGCGACCTCGAGCAACTCTTCCAGGCACGCCGGATCAAACTTGCTCAACGGAAAACGGAAGTCGGCGAACTCCTGGGTATCGGCCATGCGCCCGACCCGGTCGACACTTTTCACCAGCCGGTACTTCTCGATCACCGTGGCCCGGTCGACGTTTTTCGACGGTGAGAAACGGTCCTTGATGATCTTGAACACCGTGTTGAAGCCCGGCAGGGTGAACACGCTCATCACCATCCCGCGCACCCCTGGCGCCATGATGAACTGGTCATCGGTGTTGGCCAGGTGGTTGATCAGCGCCCGGTAGAACTCCGACTTGCCGTGTTTGTAGAAGCCGATCGAGGTGTACAGCTCGGCGATGTGCTTGCCCGGCAGGATGCGCTTGAGAAAGCCGATGAACTCCGCCGGCACCGGCACGTCGACCATGAAGTAGGAGCGGGTGAAGGAGAAGATGATCGACACGTCGGCTTCGTCGGTGATCAAGGCATCGATCTGGATCCCCCGGCCCTCGCGGTGCAGCAACGGGATCACCAGCGGCCATTGCTCATCGGCGGTGTAGATGCGCCCCACCAGGTAGGCACCCTTGTTGCGGTACAGCACCGAGGAAAACAGCTCGACCGCAAGGTTGGGGTCCTTGCACACCCAGTCGGGCAGGTTATCGCGCAGTTGTGCTTCGAGCCGGCGCAGGTCACCGGCGAGGTCGGCGTAGTCTTCGCTGAAGCGGTAGTCGCTGAAGATGCTCGCCAGCATGCCCGACAATTGCCCCTGGGGCTTGTAGGTGCGGGTTTGCGCCGCCCGGGCGCGGCGCAGGCTCGGGCGGGTGGTGTGGATAAACATGCTGCCGTCGCTGATCAGGTCGTGGCTGAACAGCCCGCAGAAGGTCGAGTTGTACCAGGTCTCCGACAGTTCATCGTCGAATCGCAGATCGATCAGGCTGATGTAGGCGCTCTTGACCAGTGGCCAGCAACTGACCTCCAGCAAGGTCTCGGCGGCAAAGGCTGCGTGCAGGCGCCCCACCACTTCGTTGACCTTTTCTTCATAGAGGTTGATCCGCGCCGCCGAGGCGACCTGCGCCTCCTGCCATGCCGCCTGCTCGAAACGTGTACGGGCGCCATCGGTGATCTGGCGAAAATGCTCGCGGTAATCGTCAAAGCCGTCGAGGATCATCTGGGCAATATCGGCGGCGGGCCATGGCTGCGGCATGTGAAGACCTCTGCGAGATGGTGCTTATCGTTGGAGCCTGAGCTTAGAGGCCAATTGTCAGGCAACGCAACCATTGCCTTGCCCCCGGCGGGCAGCGACACTGGCGCGCTGATTAATCAAGGAACGAGCTGTGAACCCCGTCGATATTCTGCGTTTGTTGGCCCTGGCTGCCATTTGGGGTGCGAGCTTTCTGTTCATGCGCATCATCGCCCCGGTGATCGGCACTGTCCCCACGGCCTTTTTCCGAGTGTCGATTGCCGCCACCGGATTGTTGCTGATCCTGGCGCTGATGCGCACCCACTGGGATTTTCGCGGTAAGTTCAAGACCGTATTACTGTTGGGGGTGATCAACTCCGGCATCCCGGCGACCATGTATTCGGTGGCCGCACAGGTGTTGCCCGCCGGCTACTCGGCGATTTTCAACGCCACCACGCCGTTGATGGGGGTGCTGATCGGCGGCCTGTTTTTCAGCGAACGCCTGAGCCTGTCGAAGATGGCCGGGGTGGCCCTGGGCTTGTTTGGCGTGGCCATCCTGACCCGCGCCGGCCCCGTGGCCTTTGACCTGGAACTGCTGATGGGCGCGCTCGCCTGCCTGGTGGCGACCACCTGTTATGGCTTTGCCGGTTTTCTCGCACGGCGCTGGCTCGACCAGCAAGGCGGCCTCGACAGCCGCCTCTCGGCCTTGGGCAGCATGCTCGGGGCCAGCCTGTTCCTGCTGCCGTTGTTCGGCTACAGCGTGATCAGCCAGCCGCCCGAGAGCTGGGGTGGCTGGAGCGTGTGGTTGTCGTTGCTGGGCCTGGGCCTGGGTTGCACCGCCTTCGCCTACATCCTGTACTTCCGCCTGCTGACGTCCATCGGCCCCGTCAAGTCGATGACCGTGACCTTCATGATCCCGCCGTTCGGCGTGCTCTGGGGCGCGCTGTTTCTCGACGAGCCGCTGTCGATGGCGCACGTGTATGGCGGCCTGCTGATCACGGCGGCGTTGTGGATGGTGCTGCGCCCGGCCAGGCGGGGGATTCGTCCTTGAATCGCCGCACCAGCCACTGACTACTGAAGCATCACCTCGACTGGCGGAACACAAACACCAGGCCCACGATGATCAACGCCATGCCCAGCAGGCTGAGCATCGCCAGTCGATTACCAAAAATCAGGTAATCCATCACCGCCGTCACCGCCGGCACCAGGTAAAACAGGCTGGTGACATTGACCAGGTTGCCCCGGGCAATCAGGCGGTACAGCAACAGGGTCGCCAGCAGCGACACCACCAGCCCCATCCACAGCACCGGCACGATGAACCCGCTGCTGTGTTCGAAGTGGAACGGCTGGAACGGCACAAACACCGCGCACAACAACAGCCCCGCCAGGTATTGCACCGGCAGCGTGCCGAGCGGGTCCTGGGTGATGTGCTTTTGCATGATGGAGCCGAGCGTCATGCTCACCAGCGCCAGCAGGCCAAAAAACATCCCGGCCAGTGACATCCCGGCCAGGCCAATCCCCTGGTAGACCACCATGATCAGCCCCGCCAGGCCCAGCGCCAGCCCAAACATCCGGCGCCCACTACGCTGGCGCTCCATCAGGACCACGGTAAGGATCGGCTGCACTCCCATGATTGTCGCCATCACCCCCGGGGTGACCTTCAAGTCCAGGGCCAGCAGATAAAAGATCTGATAGGCCCCCAACAGCACCAGCCCAGTGGCCGCGGCATACCAGGTGGCTTTGCCCCGCCGGGGCAACTTGAGCTTGAGCAGCGGCACCAACAGCACCAGCCCGCACAAGGCAATGGCAAAGCGGATCAGGAGAAAGGCAAAGGGCGAGGCATGGGCCAGCCCCCACTTGGAGAAAATCGCCCCGCTACTCCAAAGCAGGACGAACAGGCTCGTGGAAGCCGCCGCGAGCGCGGTATTTTTTGAAATGAGCAACATCTGGACCACCTGTCATCAGGCAATAAGCCAATTCAGCCAAGGCTGAAATTCAGTTTTTTGTGTTCAGGTACGACGCAGGGCGCAGCAGCGAATGCTGATCAGCCCGAGCAACCGACACCTGGCGGCGAGACCACCGCGCACACTGGCGTGCGACAGACAGGAGGGGGGTAGTGACTGATCTGCGCAGGCTGCAGATTCCCGCACGGCACGACGTCAGCGTTGACTGCTGAATCGACTACCGCGTTGATGTGGGATGCAGGCATGGGCGGATCTTTTTTCAGGAGAGGAAAGCGCCGGGCTTCAAACCCGGCGAGCGCTGACTATAACCAGCGCTCGACATGGATTGCAACAACCTGCTGCAGGTGGACCGGATATCGGTGTTGCAGGTTGCTGATCAACCGAACAGCCAGTAACCGAGCAGCGTCAACACCAGCACCGCCAACACCGGGCGCAGGATGCGGTACAGCTTGGGGTTGCGACGTTTCCATTGCTTGAACACTGCACTGAACCGGTCGCTGGAGTTCTTGCTCCAGGCATACACCTGGTTGATCCCACCTACCCGCTCGTCATCCAGGTTCTGCGGTGCGGTGGCGCGGCCGAGCAGGCCACTGACCCAGCGGTTGAGGCGGGTCATCAAGCGGTTGCTCAACGGCCGCTCGATGTCACAGAACAGAATGACCCGGGTCTGCTCGGTTTCGTTCTTGACCCAGTGCACGTAGGTTTCATCGAACATCACGTCTTCGCCATCGCGCCAGGCGTAGGGCTGGCCATCGACAAAAATCCGGCAGTCATCGGAGTTCGGCGTGGACAGGCCCAGGTGATATCGCAGGGAGCCGGCAAACGGATCGCGATGGGGGTTGAGGTGACTGCCACCGGGCAACAGGGCGAACATCGCGCCCTTGACGTTGGGAATGCTATTGACCAGCGCGACGGTCCTGGGGCACAGGGCCTCGGCCGAAGGCAGCGCCTTGTCGTACCACTTGAGGTAAAAACGCTTCCAGCCTTTCTTGAAGAACGAACCGAACCCGGCATCGTTATTGTGCTCGGCGGCGCGGATGTAGCCCTCGTCGAACAGATGCATGGCCTCGTCGCGAATCACTTGCCAGTTGTCCCTGAGCACATCCAGTTCGGCAAACTTGCTGCGGTCCAGGTACGGCTTGGAAGGCACCGCGGAGAACAGGTACATCAAGGCGTTGTAGGGGGCGAACAAGGCCGAATGGTTGACGAACTGCCGCAAAACCGGCAATCGCGCCTTGCCGCGCAAGTGCACATAGAGGGTGCTGCCGATAAACAGCAACAACAGCGAAGCCTTGGCGGCGAAAGAAAAACTCATGCAACAACTCCTTGAAAAGTAACGTCACTGCGCAGCGCCATTTACCCGACGTGGCAGGCGGCCATGATACTCATTGCCGACCTTGCAAAAAACCGCACTTCCTAACATTCAGTATTGAGGTTTGCGCAACAAACCTAAGTAACACAAGCTTGCTGAACCCTGACTGACCGGGATCAAACCCGATCACCTGCACCCATCACTCCTCGACTGTGGGAGCGGGTGCCCGCTTGCGGCGCCTGCTTGCGGCACCTGCTTGCGGCGCCCGCTTGCGGCACTCGCCCCTACCCGCATGCCTTACTGCTGATTCTCCTGCTCGGTGAACAGATCACTGAACAGCATGCTCGACAGATAACGCTCACCGGAGTCAGGCAGGATCACCACAATCGTCTTGCCCTGCATTTCCGGGGTCTCGGCCAGGCGCACGGCCACTGCCATCGCCGCGCCACAGGAAATACCGCACAGGATCCCCTCCTCCTGCATCAAGCGCAGGGCCATGGCCTTGGACTCCTCGTCACTGACCAACTCGACCCGATCGACGATCGACAGATCAAGATTCTTCGGCACAAAACCAGCCCCGATCCCCTGGATCTTGTGCGGGCTCGGCTTGATTTCTTCACCGGCCATCAATTGAGTGATCACTGGCGAGACCACAGGTTCCACCGCCACCGAAAGAATCGGCTTGCCCTGGGTGTGCTTGATGTAACGCGAGATGCCAGTAATGGTGCCTCCGGTGCCAACGCCGGCGACCAGCACATCCACTGCGCCATCAGTGTCGTTCCAGATTTCCGGACCGGTGGTCTTTTCGTGGATCGCCGGGTTGGCCGGGTTATCGAACTGCTGCGGCATGAAGTATTGGGTCGGATCGCTGGCGAGGATTTCTGCGGCTTTTTCAATCGCGCCCTTCATGCCCTTCGCCGGCTCGGTCAGGACAAGTTCGGCGCCCAGGGCCTTGAGCACCTTGCGTCGCTCGATGCTCATCGAGGCCGGCATGGTCAGCATCAGCTTGTAGCCACGCGCGGCCGCGACGAAAGCCAGGCCGATGCCGGTATTGCCCGAGGTCGGCTCGACGATGGTCATGCCCGGCTTGAGTTTGCCGGTGCTTTCAGCGTCCCAGATCATGTTCGCGCCGATCCGGCACTTGACCGAATAACCCGGGTTTCGCCCTTCGATCTTGGCCAGGATGGTGACACCACGCGGCGCGATACGGTTGATCTGCACCAGCGGCGTATTGCCGATGGAATGGGCGTTGTCAGCAAAAATGCGGCTCATGGCTGGGTCCTTGTACAGCATTGAAGAAGCCTTCAAGGGTATGCCTCGCACCCTTAGGCGTCCAGTCGAGACGAACGTCTGCGCGCCCGCGCAGTCCATCGTTTTATACAACCTGAGCGAGACGCCATGAAACGTCGATACCGTTGGCCCCTCTGGTCGCTGGCCGGCATAACGTTGCTGCTGGTGGCCCTGCACGTCGCCCTGCCCTACCTGGTGCGCGACTACCTGAACGACAAGCTGGCCGAGATGGGCGACTACCGCGGACAGATCAGCGATGTCGACCTGGCCTTGTGGCGCGGCGCCTACCGGATCAACGGGCTGCAGATCGTCAAGGTCCAGGGCAAGGTTCCGGTACCGTTCGTCAAGGCGCCGCTGATCGACCTGTCCGTCAGTTGGCATTCACTGTGGTACGACCACGCCGTGGTGGCCAAGGTGCTGTTCGTCAAACCCGAACTGAATTTCGTCGACGGCGGCAACAAGCAAGCCTCCCAGACCGGTCGTGGCACCGACTGGCGGGCACAGCTGGGCAAACTGCTGCCCATCACCCTGGACGAAGTACGCATCGATAACGGGCGGATTACCTTTCACAACTTCACTTCCAAGCCGCCGGTCGACATGCAGGCCACTCAGGTCGATGCCAGCGTCTTCAACCTGACCAACGTGGTGGACGTCAAAGGCCGACGCGACGCACGTTTCGAGGGCAAGGCCCTGCTGCTGGGGCACGCCCCGCTGGAAACTACCGCCACCTTCGACCCCCTGAGCAATTTCGAGGAGTTCGAGTTCCGCCTGCGGGTCAAGGACATCGAACTCAAGCGCATGAACGACTTCGCCGCGGCCTACGGCAAGTTCGACTTCAATGCCGGCCACGGCGACGTGGTCATCGAAGCCCAGGCCAACAAGGGCCAGCTCAAGGGCTACATCAAGCCCCTGCTGCGTGATGTCGATGTGTTCAACTGGCAGCAGGATGTAGCCAACGAAAAGAAAGGCATCTTCCGTTCGGTCTGGGAGGCATTGGTGGGCACCACTGAAACCGTGCTCAAGAATCAACCGAAAAACCAGTTCGCTACCCGGGTCGAACTCAGTGGCAGCGTGCATAAACAGGACATCAGCGCCTTCCAGGCCTTCCTGCAGATTCTGCGTAACGGCTTCATCAAGGCTTTTAATGCCCGATACGAGCAGCCAAAGCCGTCAGCTGACTGAGTCACCATGTGACGCCCCATTCAGAGACTGAATAAGCCGTCTGCGTTCACAGTCGACCGGGCGCCGCGTTATAGTCGGGCATGTGATCTCTTTCCCCCGCCCTGCCCGGCGCAGGTCGGCGCTACTGTTCGAGGAATTACCGATGAAGTTCGAAGGCACCCGCGCATACGTCGCCACCGATGACCTGAAGCTGGCGGTCAACGCCGCCATTACCCTGGAGCGGCCACTGCTGGTCAAGGGTGAGCCGGGCACCGGCAAGACCATGCTTGCCGAGCAACTGGCCGAGTCCTTCGGTGCGCGCCTGATCACCTGGCACATCAAGTCCACCACCAAGGCTCACCAGGGACTGTACGAGTACGACGCGGTCAGCCGCCTGCGCGATTCGCAACTGGGCGTGGACAAGGTCCATGACATCCGCAACTACCTGAAGAAGGGCAAGCTGTGGGAAGCCTTCGAGTCGGAGGAGCGGGTGATCCTGCTGATCGACGAAATCGACAAGGCCGACATCGAGTTCCCCAACGACCTGCTGCAAGAACTCGACAAGATGGAATTCTACGTCTACGAAATCGACGAGACCATCAAGGCCAAGCAACGTCCGATCATCATCATTACCTCCAACAACGAGAAAGAGCTGCCGGACGCTTTCCTGCGCCGCTGCTTCTTCCACTACATCGCCTTCCCCGACCGCACCACCCTGCAAAAGATCGTCGACGTGCACTACCCGGACATCAAGAAAGACCTGGTCAGCGAAGCGCTGGACGTGTTCTTCGACGTGCGCAAGGTGCCGGGCCTGAAGAAAAAGCCATCGACCTCGGAACTGGTGGACTGGCTCAAGCTGCTGATGGCCGACAACATCGGCGAAGCGGTGCTGCGCGAACGCGATCCGACCAAGGCCATTCCGCCGCTGGCCGGGGCCCTGGTGAAGAATGAGCAGGACGTGCAGTTGCTCGAGCGCCTGGCGTTCATGAGCCGTCGCGGCACCCGCTAAGAGGCTGCTGCCATGCTGCTCAACCTGTTCAATGAAATGCGCGCGGCCAAGGTTCCGGTCTCGGTGCGCGAACTGCTGGACCTGATCAACGCGCTGAAACAGCGCGTGACCTTCGCCGACATGGACGAGTTCTACTACCTGGCGCGGGCGATCCTGGTCAAGGACGAACGGCATTTCGACAAGTTCGACCGGGCGTTCGGTGCCTACTTCAATGGCCTGGAAAAACTCGACGACCACCTTCAGGCGCTGATTCCCGAAGACTGGTTGCGCAAGGAGTTCGAGCGCTCGCTCAGCGATGAGGAGCGCGCGCAGATCCAGTCCCTGGGTGGCCTGGACAAGCTGATTGAGGAGTTCAAGAAGCGCCTCGAAGAACAGAAGGAACGCCACGCCGGCGGCAACAAATGGATCGGCACCGGCGGCACCAGCCCTTTCGGCTCCGGCGGCTTCAACCCGGAAGGGATCCGGGTCGGCGATGCCGGCAAGCGCCAGGGCAAAGCAGTCAAAGTCTGGGATCAGCGCGAGTACAAGAACCTCGACGACTCGGTGGAACTGGGCACACGCAACATCAAGGTGGCCTTGCGCCGGTTGCGCAAGTTTGCGCGCCAGGGTGCGGCGGAAGAGCTGGACATCGATGGCACCATCGACCACACCGCGCGCGATGCCGGGCTGCTGAATATCCAGATGCGGCCAGAGCGACGCAACACGGTCAAGCTGTTGCTGCTGTTCGACATCGGCGGCTCGATGGACGCCCACGTGAAGACTTGCGAGGAGCTGTTCTCGGCCTGCAAGACCGAGTTCAAGCACCTGGAGTACTACTACTTCCACAACTTCGTGTATGAGTCGGTGTGGAAGAACAACATGCGCCGCACCTCCGAACGCACCTCGACCCAGGACCTGCTGCACAAGTACGGCGCTGACTACAAAGTGATCTTCATCGGTGACGCCGCAATGGCCCCCTATGAAATCACCCAGGCTGGCGGCAGTGTCGAGCACTGGAACGAAGAACCGGGTTACGTGTGGATGCAGCGCTTCATGGAGAAGTACAAGAAGCTCATCTGGATCAACCCCTATCCGAAAGATACGTGGGGCTACACCTCTTCGACCAAGATCGTGCGCGATTTGATCGAGGACCAGATGTATCCCCTGACCTTGCGTGGGCTGGAAGAAGGGATGCGGTTTCTCTCCAAATGACCGGTTGAGGGTCGGGCACACCCAAGGCGCACTGTGGGTGTATGCAAAACCTGCTCGCGATGGCCATAGGGCTGTGCCGGCCTCTTCGCGAGCAGGCTCGCTGCCACAATGTCCCTAGCTAAGCCTGCGATCACCTGAACCGCTGCAGCAATTCCCGGTGCTGACGATGCGCGGTCTCCTGCATCACCGGGGCCAGCCGTACCTGCTGACCCGGCAGGCACTGCGCCAGACGGGCCAGGGCCAGTGGCGTCAGCGCCCCCAACCGTGGATAACCGCCAATGGTCTGCCGGTCGTTGAGCAACACGATCGGCTGCCCGTCTGGCGGCACCTGCACCGCGCCCAGCGGAATGCCTTCGGAGATCATCGGCCGGCCTTGATACTGCAAGGCCGGGCCCAGCAAGCGCATGCCCATGCGGTCGGCGCGGGTGTCCAGGGTCCAGGCGCTGTTGAAGGCATCGAACAGGCTTTGCCCACTGAACTCACCATGTTGCGCACCCAGCACCAGATCCAGCACCGGCGCACGGCCGAAGTCCGGGCGCTGCTCGACCGGCACTTCGCGCACTGTCGCTGCAGGCCCGGCGTAACTCAGTTCCGCGCCCTTGGCCAGCGGGCGACCGAAGCCGTCCAGCCCGCCCAGCTCCTCCCGCACTACAGTGGCGCAACTGCCCAACACCTGCGGCGCAACGAAGCCGCCGGGCGCCGCCAGGTAAGCCCGCGCGCCCAGCCGCGGTTGGGTGAACTGCAAGCGCTGGCCCTGGCGCAGGATAAAACTGCGCCACGGTGCCAGGGGCTGGCCATCCAGCAACGCGCCGAGGTCGGCCCCCGCCAGCGCCAGACAACAATCGTCCTGCGCCTGCAGGGTCAAGCCGCCGAGCGTCACCTCGATCACCGCCGCCTCCAGCGAGTTGCCCAGCAGGCGGTTGGCCCAGGACATCGACAACCAGTCCGCCGCCCCGCCCTGGGTCACGCCCAGGTGGCGCACGCCGAAGCGTCCGGCATCCTGCAACAGGCACAGCGGCGTGCTGGCCTCAATGCTCAAGCGGCTCATGCCGATACCTCCAGCGGGGTGTCATCGCCACCCAGGTTGACGAACTCGGCATGGCTGACCGCGGCGAAACGCACGGTATCGCCCGGCTGCATCAGGCTGTAGCCATCGCGGCCACGGTCGAACAGTCTGGCCGGGGTGCGGCCAATCAGGTTCCAGCCACCCGGCGATACCACCGGATAGGCCGCCGTCTGGCGCTCGGCAATCCCGACGCTACCGGCCGCCACCCGCTTGCGCGGGGTATTGAGGCGCGGCGCGGCCAGCACTTCTTCCACCAGGCCCATGAAGGCAAAACCCGGGGCAAACCCGAGGGCGAACACCTGGTACTCGCGCTCACTGTGCCGGCAGATCACCTCATCCACTGCCAAGCCACTGCGCTGCGCCAGCAGGCTCAGCTCCGGGCCGACACTTGGGTGGTACCAGACCGGCAGCACATGACATTGACCACTGGCCTGGGCATCCGGCGTCAGACCGTTCAGGGCCTGGGCAATCAGCTCCCGAGCCTGGGCCGGGCTCAGGGCGAGCAGGTCGTAATGCACCATCAAGGTGGTGTAGGACGGCACCAGGTCGATCAGGTGCCCGGCGAAATTTTCCCGTAGCCGCACGCAGGCAGCGAGCATCCACGGCATGTTGCTTTCGGCGATCTCATCGAACAGACGGACCATCAGGCAATCGATCGCTACCACTTCAACCCGTGGCTTCATGATGGGCTCTGCTGATTCAAGGCCTCGCGGATACGCTGCACGGCTGCCACGGAACTGGCGTTGTCACCGTGCACACACAGGGTGTTGGCCTGCAGCAACAAAGGGCTGCCGTCGCTGGCGAGCAACTCACCGCCACGGGCAATGATCAGCGCCTGCTCGATGATTTTCTCGGCAGCGTGATGCACTGCGCCCGGCAACTGCCGCGACACCAGGTGCCCAGCGCTGTCGTAGGCACGATCGGCGAAGGCTTCGAACCACAGCGTCACACCGTACTCATCGCCCAACGCCTGGGCCGCGCGGTTGTCACGGGTGGCCATCAGCATCAGCGGCAGTTGCCGGTCGTAGGCCGCGACGGCCTGGATCACGGCGCGCAACTGCGCCGGGTTGGCCATCATGTCGTTGTACATCGCGCCGTGGGGTTTGACGTAGCTCACGCGTGCACCCTGGGCGCGGCAGATGCCGTCCAGCGCGCCGACCTGATAATGCAGCAGGTCCTGGATTTCCTGGGCGCTGTAGGCCATGGACCGGCGGCCAAACCCTTGCAGGTCCTGATAGGCCGGATGGGCGCCGATCCGCACGCCATGGCTCAGGGCCAGGCTGACGGTCTTGCGCATGATGCTGGGATCACCGGCATGGAAACCGCAGGCGATGTTGGCGCAATCAATGAACGGCATCACCTCGGCATCCAGACCCATGGTCCAGTTGCCAAAGCTTTCGCCGATATCGCAGTTCAGTAACAGGCGGCTCACGGTGAGTGCTCCTGTGAATTTTTATCGTTTTGACCACGGGGCTTCGAGCAGCCCCGCAGATTAGCAGTTACTGCGCGTCGAGTTGCTTGCCACGGGTTTCCGGCAGGCTCAGGGCCGCCAGGATCACCACACCGTAGGACACCGCCGCGAACGCCCCAATCCCCACACTGAGCGGCACGGTCTGGCTGAGCAGGCCGATCAGCAGCGGGAACAGCGCCGCCAGAGCGCGGCCGACGTTGTAGCAAAAACCCTGGCCCGAGCCCCGGATGCGAGTCGGAAACAGCTCGGTGAGGAAGGCGCCCATGCCGCTGAAGATGCCCGAGGCAAAAAAGCCCAGGGGAAAGCCCAGCCACAACATCACGCCATTGCTGACCGGCAACTGGGTGTAGAGCAGGACAATGGTGAACGAACCAACCGCGAACAGAATGAAGTTCTTCTTGCGCCCCAGAATATCGGTCAGATACGCGCTGATCACGTAGCCGACGTAGGAGCCGACAATCACCATGGCCAGGTACCCGCCGGTGCCGAGCACGCTCAAGCCTCGCTCGTTTTTCAGGAAAGTCGGCAGCCAGGAAGTGATTGCGTAGTACCCGCCGAGGGCGCCGGTGGTCAGCAGCGAGGCGCGAATCGTGGTGCTGAGCATGCCGGGGGCGAAGATCTCGTAGAACTTCGACGGGTTGCTCGGCTCCTGGCGGGCCTTGGCTTCACGATAGATTTCCGGGTCCTTGACCAGGCGACGGACGAAGATCACAAACACGGCGGGCACGATGCCCAACAGGAACAGCGCGCGCCAGGCATCTTCGGGCGGCAGCAGGGAAAACAGCACGGCGTAGAGGATCGCCGTCAGGCCCCAACCCAGGGCCCAGCCCGATTGCACCATGCCCACGGCCTTGCCGCGGTCCTTGGCGCGAATCACTTCGCCGATCAGTACCGCGCCAGCGGTCCATTCACCACCAAAGCCAAAGCCCATCAGGGTCCTGGCGATCAGCAGTTGCTCGTAGTTTTGCGCGAAGCCGCAGAGGAAGGTGAAGAAGGCGAACCACAGCACGGTGAGTTGCAAGGTGCGCACCCGGCCGATGCGGTCGGAGAGGATCCCGGCGACCCAGCCACCGATGGCCGAGGCGATCAGGGTGCTGGTGTGGATCAAGCCGGCTTCGCCGGTGGTGATGCCCCACATCGCGATGAGCGTCGGCACCACGAAGCTGAGCATCTGGGTGTCCATGCCATCCAGGCCATAACCGATCTTGCAGCTCCAGAAGGTACGGCGCTCTTGCTGGTTGATGTTGCGATACCAGTCAAAGGGACCGGGGCGGCTGCCGACCGGGGTCTGGACGGCGTCGGTCGTGTCGGGCGCACTCATGGCGAATCTCCGCGTAATTTTTATTGGTATTGTTCTGAGCCGCTACGACGCATATCGTGGGCTCTGGCGCATTTTTCGACGACGGCGCCCTGCCCGTCCAACTAATAAAACCCCTGCCAAGACATAAGAAAAAGTTGATCTCATGAACCTCAAGTTCCTCGAAACCTTTGTCTGGGTCGCCCGGCTGAAAAGTTTTCGTCTCACCGCCGATAAGCTGTTCACCACCCAGGCCTCGATTTCCAGCCGCATCGCAGTGCTCGAAGGCGAGCTGGGGGTGAAGCTGTTCCTGCGCGATTCGCGGGGCGTGAAGCTGACGCCCGAAGGCTTGAAGGTGCTCGACTATGCCGAGCAAATGATCGACACCATGCAGGCGCTCAAGCAGTCCCTGGAAACCCGTTCGAGCAAGGCCGGTCGGGTGCGCATCGGGGTGATGGACACGGTGATCCACACTTGGCTCAGCCCGCTGGTGGCGCAAATCACCGATCACTATCCGTTACTGGAAATCGAGCTGGTCGCCGATACCTCGCTCAACCTCTGCGATCAACTGCAAAAAGGCTTTCTCGACCTGATCCTGCAAACCGACCTGCTGCGCCAGGAAAGCGTGCGCAGCCTGGAGCTGGCCAGCCACCCGATCGGCTGGATCGTCGCCAGCAACTCGATCTACAACCGCGAGTACGCGAGCATCGCCGAACTGGCCCGCGAGCGGATCATCACCTACTCGAAAAACTCCCACCCGCACCAGGAAGTGCTCAGTTTGATGCAGGCCAACGGCGTGCTCGCGCCGCGCCTGAACTGTGTGAACTCGGTGTCGGCGATCACCCGTCTGCTGCGTGACGGCTTCGGCATTGGCGCCTTGCCGCCGGTACTGGTGAGCGAAGAACTGGCGCGCGGCGAATTGACCCTGCTGGCCATCGACCAGCGCCCACCCAACCTGCAGGTGGTGGTGTCGTGGCGAGTGGGGGCGGAATGGGTCGAGGAGATTGTCGCGCTGTGCCAGCAGGTGGTGGAAGACTATGGGCGCAAGGTGGGTGAGGACTACATCGTGCTGGCGCCTACCTGATACGCGTCATCGTTGACGCCCGTCTTCTCGCGATGAGGCCAGTACCTGCGACATCGATGGGGCCTGACACACTGCTATCGCGGGCAAGCCCGCTCCCACACGGTCCTTGGTGTATGCAGGATCTGCGAGCAGCCAAATTCACATTGTGGGAGCGGGCTTGCCCGCGATGGGGCCTGCACAGTCGGCATCGACGGTGACTGACGCACCGTCATCGCAGTTACAACCCGCGCAAATCCCGCTCTTCAATCGGCCGGCTCTGGCGCAGGCGCTTGCCGCCCAGCACCACCCAGTCGATCAGGCGGAACAGGCATTCCAGGCCGAACGACAGCAGCATCGCCCCGCCCAGGCCCCAGGCCATGGCTTCCGGGGTCAGCAGGATCTGGTAGCTATAGCCGTTCCAGGTTTCCTGGCAAATGTCCGGATCGGCCGCCAACGCCACTTGCAGGACGCGGATGTACCACGGGCCTTGCATGGCCTGGAACTGCTTGTCCAACGCCACCTGGCGGGTGAGCAAGGTGTTCAGGCTGTCGGCGTCGCTGCGAAAGATCGGGTCTTCGCTGGCGCGGTAGTGGGCCACCAGCGCTTGCAGGTCACCCTTGAAAAACTGCTCGGCGGTGTTCTGGAAACCTTGCAGGCCGGTCTGCGACTCGATCAGGTGGGCTTCGACCCGCTTGGCGTAGTCATTGATGAAACCAGGCACCTGGACGCCCACCAACAGGCCGATGGCAAACAACACCAGACGCACATAACTGAGCAACATAGCGGCGGATCCCTATTCGGTCTGGCCGTGGCTGACGCATTCGCCGCGCCGCCACAGGCTCCATTGGCCCGGTTCGTAGCGAGTCCAGGTTTCGTTTTCGGTCAACGGCTCGGTGGCGATCACGGTCACCACATCGTTGGGAGTGGTCTCGGCCTGGAAGTCGACAATCACGTCTACGTCCTTCAGGCGCGCCGGGCCAAAGGGTGCGCGACGGGTGATCTGCGCCAGCTTGGTCGAGCAATAGCAGAACAGCCAGTCGCCGTCGCTCAGCAGGCAGTTGAACACGCCCTTGCTGCGGTATTCGGCGCAGGCGGCCACCAGGCTCGGCAGCAATTGCTCGACCTCCACCGGCTCGGGGAAGGCGGCACGCACTCGGTTGAGCAAATCGCAGAACGCCGCTTCGCTGTCGGTATCGCCCACCGGCCGGTAAAAGCTGGCCGTCGGCTGGAACCCGGCGAGCTGGCCGTTATGCGCGAAACACCAGTTGCGTCCCCACAACTCACGCACGAAGGGATGGGTGTTGGACAGGCAGACCTTGCCGACGTTGGCCTGGCGGATATGGCCGATCACCACTTCGCTCTTGATCGGATAACGCTGCACCAGTTGCGCGACTTCTGAATCGCAACTCGCCGCCGGGTCCTGGAACAGGCGCAGGCCACGGCCTTCGTAAAAGGCGATGCCCCAGCCATCGCGGTGCGGACCGGTGCGCCCGCCGCGCTGCATCAGCCCGGTAAAGCTGAACACGATATCGGTCGGGACATTGGCGCTCATGCCCAATAACTCACACATGCCGGGACTCTCGCTTCAATGCAGGGCTATCAGAGACGGGGTTCGACTCGCGAACGCTGGGGGTTGCTCGGCACAGGGGGGCGACCATAACGATCATCGCCGGCCCCGCCGAAGGGTTGGTCGTCCTCGGGATCAGCCGCCTGGGCCGCGGCCTGGGCGGCAGCGGACTGCTGCTTGCGCGCCTTGGCGGCACGCTCGATTGGCAGACGGATCAGCACGAACACCAGGTACAGCGCGAGGGCGATGATGCCGTACATGAACAGGTCGGAGATGGCGCGCCAGGCGTTGTTGCCGACCTTGAACAGCAGGTCGAGGGCGGTAATGGCGATGGCCGGGGCGAATTTTTCCTTCACTGGGTCGATGATGGTCGGGCTGAACAACAGCACCGCCATGATCAGGCGCAGCGGCTCACGCAAGTAGCGCCACATCCAGCGGGTCATGCGCATCCACACCAACAGGCAGCCCAAAGCGGCAAAGGCGTATAGGCCCCAAGCGATCAGATAGTCGTTCTCGGTCATGGTGTCCATGGCATGGCAGGCAAAGAGGCGCTTATGATAACGGCTTTTCACTGATCAGGCTGCACCGCTGTCCGTGAAGCCCTTTTTGCACACTTGCCGAGAGCCACCCATGCCCCATTGTGCCCACGCCAGTAGCGCCCCGATTGCCCACAAGGCCGACGGGGATGACCCGTACGCCTGGCTGCAGGAACGGGACACGGCGCCCGTGCTCGACTACCTCAAGGCCGAAAACGCCTATCAGCAAGCCATGCTGGCCGACCAGGCCGAGCTGCGTGAAAGCCTGTTCAACGAAATCAAGGGACGGATTCTCGAAACCGACCTGTCGCTGCCCTCCCCTTGGGGTCCGTACCTGTACTACACCCGCACCACCGCCGGTGACGAGTACGCCCGGCATTACCGCTGCCCACGCCCGGCCGATGACGGTTTGCAGGTTGATGAAAGCGCCGAAGAATTGCTGCTGGACCCCAACGTGCTGGCCAACGGCGGCTTTTTCTCCCTGGGCGCCTTCAGCATCAGTCCCGACCACCGGCGCCTGGCCTACAGCCTCGACACCACCGGCGAGGAGATTTACACCCTGTTCGTCAAGGAACTGGCCAGCGGCAAGGTCAGCGAGCTTGCGTTCGAGGATTGCGACGGCAGCATGACCTGGGCCAACGACAGCCTGACGCTGTTCTTCGCCGAGCTCGACGACACCCATCGCCCGCACAAGCTGTACCGCTACCGCCTGGATGGCACGGTGGCCGAAGAAGTGTTCCATGAGCCCGACGGGCGGTTTTTCCTGCACTGCTATCGCGCCAGCTCCGAACGCCAGTTGCTGGTGTCGCTGGGCAGCAAGACCACCAGCGAAGTCTGGGCACTCGACGCCTCCCAGCCGCAGCAGGCCTTCAGTTGCCTGGCGCCGCGGGTCGAAGACCATGAGTACGACGTCGATCACGGCCTGCTCGACGGGCAATGGAGCTGGCTGATCCGCACCAACCGCGATGGCATCAACTTCGCCCTGTACCAGGCCCCGGACACGGGACGGGTACCGAGCGAGGACCAGTGGCAGAACCTGATCCCCCACAGTGACGAGGTCATGCTCGAAGGCCTGAGCCTGAACGCCAGCGCCATGACCCTGAGCCTGCGGATCGGCGGCTTGCCGATAATCGAAGTTCACCCACAGGGCCTGCCGACGTATCGCGTGCAACTGCCGGACGCGGCCTACAGCCTGTATGTACAGAACAGCCTGGAGTTTGTCAGCGACCGGATCCGCCTGCGTTATGAAGCGCTGAATCGCCCGGCCCAGGTACGCCAGCTGGAACTGGCCAGTGGCGCGCAGCACGTCCTCAAGGAAACTCCGGTGCTCGGCCCGTTCGATGCAGATGCCTATGTCAGCCAGCGCCTGTGGGCGACGGCCCCGGATGGCACCCAGGTGCCGATCAGCCTGGTGGTCAAGCGCGAAATGCTCGGCCAACCGACCCCGCTCTACCTCTATGGCTACGGCGCCTATGGCGAAAGCCTCGACCCGTGGTTCTCCCATGCGCGCCTGAGCCTGCTGGACCGTGGCGTGGCCTTCGCCATCGCCCATGTCCGCGGTGGCGGTGAGCTGGGCGAAGCCTGGTACCGCGCCGGCAAACAGCAACACAAGCAGAACAGCTTCGACGATTTCATCGCCTGCGCCGAACACCTGATCGCCAACGGTTTCACCAGCGCTGCGCAACTGGTGATCAGCGGTGGCAGCGCCGGTGGCCTGTTGATCGGCGCGGTGCTCAACCAGCGCCCGGAGCTGTTCGCCGCGGCCATTGCCGAAGTGCCCTTTGTCGACGTACTCAACACCATGCTCGACCCGGACCTGCCGCTGACCGTCACCGAATACGATGAGTGGGGCAACCCGCAAGAGCCCGAGGTCCATGCACGCATCAAGGCCTACGCCCCTTACGAAAACGTCCGCGCGCAAGCGTACCCGGCGACCCTGGTGATCGCAGGCTACAACGACAGCCGCGTGCAGTACTGGGAAGCCGCCAAGTGGGTGGCGAAACTGCGGGTGACCAAGACCGACGACAACCTATTGCTGCTCAAGACCGAACTGGGTGCCGGGCACGGCGGCATGAGCGGGCGTTACCAGGGCCTGCGCGACGTGGCCCTGGAATACGCCTTTGTGTTCAAGGTATTGGGGATCGCCTGAGGCGCCCTATCGGCGTTTCAACCGCCCGGGGTCTTGCTCTTTGCCGGGGTTGGTTCCAGCCCCGGCAAGGTCTGGTCCTTGGGCGGATTGGGCTTTTCGATAGGCGGCAACAGCAGCTCACGGCTGCTGCCACTGCCGGCCTTGGGCACTGGCGTGGGGGTGATCTGCGGATAAGGCGTGGGGGTTGCGGTGCCGGGTGAGCCGGGGGCTGCCGAAGGTGTGACCGGGATTGCCTGCAACTCTTGCGCGTGACCCGCACTAATCGAGAGCGCGGCCAACACAATGACCGTTAGAATGGTGCGCTTCATCAATGGCTCCGTTGCCCTTGCTTGATGCTTCAAGGCTACTCCCAACCGCGCAAGAATGCCCTGATCAATGCCAGTTTTCCCAATGAGATTCCCATGAAACGTTTCGTTCTGCTCGACACCACCCCAATCCCCGAAAACGGCGGAGCCCTGTGCCTGTTCGAGTACGGCGAGGATTTCGTCATCAAGATCCAGGGCGGCGATGGCGGGCAACTGATGAACACCCGCATGCACGGCTCCGAAGACGCCCTGGCGGAGATTCCCTGCCGCAAGGTGGCTGGCCGGCCGAACTCGCGGGTGCTGATCGGCGGCCTGGGCATGGGCTTCACCCTCGCCTCGGCGCTCAAGCACCTGGGCAAGAGCGCTGAAGTGGTGGTCGCCGAGCTGGTGCCGGGGGTGGTGGAGTGGAACCGTGGCCCTCTGGGCGAGAAAGCCGGCAAGCCGCTACTGGACCCGCGCACGGTGATCCGCATGGAAGACGTGGCCAAGGTCCTGCAAGCCGAACCCCAGGGCTTCGACGCGATCATGCTCGACGTCGACAACGGCCCCGAAGGCCTGACCCAGAAAGCCAACAGCTGGCTGTACTCCGCCGGTGGCCTGGCCGCCTGCGCCAAGGCCCTGCGCCCCAAGGGCGTGCTGGCCGTGTGGTCGGCCAGTGCCGACCGGCAGTTTTCCGACAAACTGAAAAAAGCCGGCTTCAAGGCCGAAGAGGTGCAGGTGTTCGCCCATGGCAACAAGGGCACTCGCCACACCATCTGGATTGCCGAGAAGCTCAAGGGCTGAGCTAAACTCTGTTGATAACCGTCATTCGTCTTCTACAAAGGTGAACCCATGAGTTCGTCCACCCCAACCAACACCTCGAAACTGGACCGAATCCTCGCTGACAACCAGCGCGACAAGGAAATGGGTTACCGCGACAAGGCCCTGAAGATGTATCCGCACGTCTGCGGGCGCTGCACCCGTGAGTTCTCCGGCAAGCGCCTGAGCGAGTTGACCGTGCACCACCGCGACCACAACCACGACAACAACCCGCAGGACGGTTCCAACTGGGAGCTGTTGTGCCTGTATTGCCATGACAACGAACACTCGCGCTATACCGACCAGCAGTACTTCAGCGAAGGCTCCCTGAGCACCCCGAAAATCGCCAAGGCAACCCACAACCCGTTTGCCGCGTTGGCCGGGCTGATGAAAAAAGACGATTGAAAAGGTTGCTTCATCGCGAGCAGCGCTCCGTCTGCTCGCGATGGTGAGGCCGCAAACACCAGCAATCCGCAAATCAGACACCCTCCCCCATTCCCCGTATAATCGCGCTCTTTTTCCCGAAGGCACCCCGCTCGTGGCAGACAAACGGTACAGCTGCATTGGTTTGTATAACCCCAAATCACCGGAGAACGTTGGCTCGGTGATGCGCGCCGCTGGCTGTTATGGCGTGGCCTCGGTGTTCTACACCGGCAAGCGCTATGAACGCGCCGCCGACTTCGTCACCGACACCAAGCGGGTGCACTACGACATTCCGCTGATCGGCATCGACGACCTGAAGAAAATCCTCCCGCTGGGCTGCGTCCCGGTCGCGGTCGAACTGGTGGACGGCGCCCGCTCGCTGCCCGAGTACACCCACCCGGACCGCGCGCTGTACATCTTCGGCCCCGAAGATGGTTCGCTGGACAAAGAGATCCGCGACTGGTGCGAAGACGTGGTCTACATTCCCACCACCGGCTGCATGAACCTGGCCGCCACCGTCAACGTGGTGCTGTACGACCGCATGGCCAAGGGCCTGAATACCCGTTCCGGGCCTAAATTCCGCTGATCGGCCCCACGCCCGATGGAACGACTCGCGCACTGGCGCAGTCAGTTTTATATCCATTGCCCCTTGAGGAGAAAGATGATGAACGAACTCAAACGCGTAGAACGTATCGACTCCACTCCCTTTCAGACCCAGCCAACCCAGAACGTGCAAGGCTGGGAACGCATCGGCTCGCTGGCGGGTGGCGTGGTGATGGTGGGCAAGGGCCTGCGCCGTGGCGGCGTGTTCGGCCTGATCCAGGTGACGCTCGGTGGCGTCGCCCTGGCGCGGGGTATCACCGGTCATAGCTCGGCAAAAAGCTTCCTGGAAAAAAGCCGCCAGGACCTGGACAACGTCCGCGCGAAAATCGAACGGGCCGGCGAGGACCTGAAAATCCTCAAGGCCAATGCCGAGGCCGCGACCCACACCGCGCCAGTGGCCAGAAACGATTCGTTGAACTCACCCAAGTCTGGGGTGTAATTCGCGCGACGCGCGACGCACGCGCTAGTGCAGCAACTCGCTGCCCAGGACCTTCGATGGCTCGCCGATGATGCTTTCGGCCAATGCCACGAACTCCTGGGTGCTGATCCGTTCCAGGTGCATGGCACCGCGGAGCATGTCGTCGAGTGAGCGCTTGTTGCGGGTCTTCAGGCGAATCTCGCGATCCAGCTCCTGCATCAGCAATACCGCCCTGGCCACCTGGGCCGGATTGGCCTGCTCGCCGCGCAAGCTACTGACTCCATGGCCGGTCTTGGCCAGGCTGTTTTCCAGCACCTGATAGCGCTCATCGCTCATGCCGCCGGCCCGGCGCAGCAGTTCAATGGCGTAGTACTCGGCAAACCCTTCGCTGATCCAGTCACTGCGCTCTTCGTCGCTGATCCGCGCGAACATCTGCGCCAGTTCACGCAACAACGGGCTGTTGCCGCTTTCGCTGATCAGCGGCAGACGGCTGTGCAGGTAAATCGATTCATGCCCGGCCGTGCTGCCGCGCCACATCGGGTCGGCGGCGCCGACGATCAGCAGCTTGCCCGGATGCCGTGGATACAGCGCCTGCACCTGCGGCCAGACGAATGTCAGCAGGGTCAGCACGTCCATGCGGCGCATACCCTGCCCGCGCGGCGAGGCAACCGTGACTTCGGTCTCGCCCAGACGAGTGCGGCGCGTGCCCAGGTTGCCGGCGAGCATCCAGCCGGTGGGTCGGTCAAACAGTCGGGAGACGTTATCGATACGAAAGCGGTTCTTGCCAATGCGCGGCCAGGCCGTCTCGATGCTTTTCCAGCCCGCCGGCAATTCGAACACCAGGCGCGCCACCAGCTCGATGCCATCTTGTTGATCCAGGCGCGCTGCCGGCACCAGGTCATCCCCGCGCATCAAGGCCCAGTTCGGCGTCATGCGGGTCTCGAAGGTGGTGTTCTTGCGTGGCTGGCTGATACGCACCCGATAGGTCAGGCTGGCCTTGTCGGGGGCAGGTCGCCAGACGCCGCGCACAGCCTTGCCCGGGGTCAGTTGCCACTGGCCGTCGGCCTTGAAATCGCTGTAGCGGCTGCCGTCCGCCAGGTCAAAATCGAGGCTGCGCACCGCCGAGCCCTGAGCCAGGGTCACGCGCACTTCGGCCTGGTCGCTTTGCGGCAACAGGCGCACGTGGTAATCCAGATCGACCTTCTTGGCCGCCCACACCGATGAACTCAGCACCAGCAGCGACAATGCCAATGACAAGCGCACAGCCATACACACTCCTTCGTGATTCACTTGGACAACGCGCGGCGCTTAACCTGCGCGAAAAATCAGATGATCTTCCCAATCATCCTCGGCCACACTGCCCTCGGCGAGCATGCGCCCCGACTGAGAGATTCGCTCATGGTGCACCGCGTCGCGATCGCCGCACACCAGGTGATGCCAGAGCGGCAAGTCCTTGCCTTCACTGACCAGGCGATAACCGCAGGTCGGCGGCAACCACTTGAACTCATCGGCCTTGCCCGGCGTCAGCTGGATGCAGTCCGGCACCGACTCGCGGCGGTTCGGGTAGTCGCTGCACTGACAGGTCTTGAGGTCCAGCAGTTTGCAGGCGATGCGCGTGTAATAGACGCTGTTGTCGTCTTCATCCTCGAGTTTTTGCAGGCAGCACAGACCACAGCCATCGCACAACGACTCCCACTCCTGCTGGTCGAGTTGGGCGAGGGTCTTGCGTATCCAGAACGGTTCAACTTTGGCGGCCATGGTTCAAGCTTCTGCATCAGCGGTGGAAAAGGCCGCCAGTCTAGTGCCCAAGCCCCCGCGGGCCAAGCGCTGGCGACTGCCGGTACGCCGGCACTTGTCAGTTTTCCCGCGGCGCAGTAGCTTTGCAGGTCACAACGACCCCGGCCCAGGGAGTCATCAACGCCCACCGCGTTGCACCCGGGCGAGCTGCCAGGGGTCGCAAAAACCCCACTGCCCAGCCAACTGTGCGCCCCCGGTTTTTATTGCTGTGTACCCTCATCGACCTTGCCAGGAATCTCTTTCATGAGCGCCAATCCCCGCGTTGCCGAGTATGCCATCCACCCGCAGTTCACCGATCGCTGGTCGCCACGGGCCTTTACTGGTGAAGCCATCCCGGAAGAAACCCTGCTGAGCTTTTTCGAAGCCGCCCGCTGGGCACCTTCGGCCTACAACTCGCAACCTTGGCGGTTTCTCTACGCGCGCCGGGACACGCCGAACTGGGAGCGCTTCCTCGGCCTGCTGAATGAGTTCAACCGTGGCTGGGCCCAGCACGCGTCGGCGCTGGTGATCGTAATCTCGAAAACCACCTTCACCGCGCCTGGTGCCGAGGCCGAAACCCCGGCCTTGTGGCACACCTTCGACACCGGTTCGGCCTGGGGCCACCTGGCCCTGCAAGCCTCCATCAGCGGCTGGCACACCCACGGCATGGCCGGCTTCGATCAGGAGCTGACCCGCAAGGAGCTGAACATTCCAGAAGGCTACGCGCTGCACGCCGCCGTGGCGATCGGCAAGCTGGGCGACAAGGCCACCCTGGCCGAATACCTGCAAGCCCGAGAAGTGCCAAGCCCACGCCGGCCGCTGAGCGAACTGGCGGCCGAGGGTGATTTCACCCTGTAAGCACAGTAATTCCGGGGGGTTGCTAATCCCCCACATACCCACAGTGATTCTGGGTGGTTGCAAATGCTCCATACACCCACAGTGGGGGTTGGGGTTACTGGGGTTGTCTCAATAGCCGCGGTTGAAATCCACTTCGCCGCGCAGCGCTTCCCCGGCCTGATAAGCCCGCAGGTTTTCGACAAACAGCTGCGTCATCAGCGCCGGTGAAGTCGGTGCCGAGCTGTGGCCGGTCAACAGCAAGCCCCAGGCGGTCCAGAATGGGTGGCGCTGGGGCAGCGGTTCCTGGCGGCAGACATCGATGACCGCGCCAGCCAGGTGCCCTTCCTTCAAGGCTTCCACCAGGTCGGCATCGACCACCGCCACACCGCGCCCGGCGTTGATCAGCAGGCCCGTAGGCTTGAACTGCTTGAACAGCGCGGCATCGTACAGGTCATGGGTGCTCGGAGTGTTGGGCAGCAGGTTGACCACATAATCGACCTCACCCACCAGGCGTCCGAGGTCCTGCAACCCGGCTACTTCGATGAACGGTGCCTGTTCACGAGGCGCGCTGGCGATGCCGTACAACTGCACACCAAATGGCTTGAGGAACTCGGCAACGCTCTGGCCAATATCCCCGGTGCCGACGATCAGCACCTTGCGCCCGACCAGGCTCTGGCCCTGGCGGCTGTCCCACTTGCGCTCGACCTGGCTGACTAGGCGCGGCAGCACTTCGCGCTCATGTCCGAGCATGTAGGTGAGCACGTACTCGGCCATCACCTGGCCAAAAATCCCCACGGCGCGGGTCAGGCGGTAATGCCGTGGAAGCCCTTCTACCAGCAGCGGCGTGATGCCGGCCCAGGTCGACTGCAGCCACTGGGGCTGGTGGCCTTGGCGCAACAGCGTTGCCAGCAAGTCGGGCTGCCCCAGCCACACCGGGCAGTCGGCAGCCAGGTTGGCCAGTTCCGCGGAGTCGCCGCTGGTCATGACCTGCAGCTCGGGTGCCAGCTGTCCCAGGAGTTGGGCATACACAGCGTGGTCGTGTTCGGCAATCAGAACGCGCATGGTTCAAACCTTAAAAAACAGTGCACAAGGCCGCCGAGGGAGTGCACTCCCCCGTTTGCGGCCACCGCCAGAAAATCCAGTGCCGGTCGCCGTCAGATCGGATCGTTACGTCGCAGCAACTCTTCGGGCAAGTGCTCGATGTACTCGTCTTCGGCTGGCGGCATTTGCAGGTGGTAGCCCTGCTTGTCGAGGTTTTCCAGGACCTGGGTAATGTCCTCACGCGAGAGCTTGCGCTCCGGAGTCAGCACCAGGTCGAAGGCGTGATGGGGTTTGCCGAAGGCCAGCAGCAGGCTTTCCGGTACGCGCTCCAGAGCATCGCTCTTGAGCACGTAGAGGTACATTTCGTTTTTCTTCAGGCTTCGGTAAATCGAGCAGATACGTTTCAAGGCTGTTCTCCGGCAGTGGCCAGGCTGTCGAGCAAGGCCTGGCCCATCAGTTCGCGGCGCCAGCCACGCAGCGATTCAGGCAATTGGTAGGGACCATCCGGGAAGCCGCTCTTGAGCAAGGCCTCCAGGGTCTTCTTGCGCAACATCAGTTCGGGCGCGATGTTCAAGCGCTCCGCTTCGGCCTGGCCCAGCGCGCGCAGGCGCTTGACCAGGGCGGCGGCTTCGATCGGCAACGGCTCGGGCACAGCGGCTGGCCATTGCTCGGGGGGCACGCTGCCGGCCCGCTTGATCAGGTCCAGCAGGAACTCGCCGTCCTGGCGCACGGTGCGCGGGTGCATGTCTTCGATTTTTGCCAGCGCCGCGAGGTTATCCGGCTGGGTCCGGGCCAACGGCCACAACGAATGCTCACGCACGATGCGGTTGCGCGGCAGGTCACGGGCCCGGGCTTCAAGCTCGCGCCAGGCACACAGCTCGCGCAGCACGACCAGTTGGGCGCGGGACAGTTTCCAGGCCAGCTTGGCCTCGCGGTAGACCTCGTACGGGTCGGTTTCGCGGCGTAGGTTGGCCACCAGTTCGGCGCCATCCTCCAGGACCCAGGCAAACTTGTCGTCCGACAACTTCGGCCGCAGGCGCACGAACACTTCTGCCAGGTGCAGGGCGTCTTCGGCGGCGTAGCTGATCTGGGTCTCCGACAGCGGACGTTGCAGCCAGTCCGAGCGGGTTTCACCCTTGGGCAGGTCGATGTCCAGCACTTGCGAGACCAGGCGCGAGTAGCCCATGGAGAAGCCCAGGTTCAGGTAGGCGGCAGCCAGCTGGGTATCGAACAGCGGCGCCGGCAGGCTGCCGGTCAGGCGCAGCAGGACTTCGAGGTCTTCACTGCAGGCATGCAGCACCTTGAGCACAGCCGGGTTTTCCAGCAATGCCGCCAGGGGCTGCCAATCGTCGATGGTCAAAGGGTCAATCAGGTAAGCGCGCACGCCGTCGCCGATCTGCAGCAAGCCTGCAATCGGATAGAAGGTGTCGACCCGCATGAATTCTGTGTCGAGGGCGACGAACGGCAACTGCTGCCATTGGGCGCAAAACTGACCGAGGCTATCGTTGTCGCGAATCCAGTGAATATCGATGGCCACACGGCTCTCCCTTGAAGAATGGCGCGCAGTATATATCGCCCCCGGCGATTTCCGCGCATCCACTGAGCAAGAGCGTAGGCGAAATGATCTACGGCACGCGGTCAAGCGCTCGCCGGATCAGTCCTGGCTGAGTTTGCGCAGGACGTACACCCGGGTCGCAGCAATGCCCGGCAACACATCCTGGTGCATGAGGATCTTGAAGCCGGCCGCCTTGAACTCGGCCTCCAACTGGTTTTTTCCGACCCCGGGCGCCGCCTGCGTCGCCAGGCCGGCGACCCAATTGCAGCGACCCGCCAGCCGCACCACCACAATCAAAGTGTCCCGGCTCACCCGCTGGAACTCCTGGAGCAGGGCCATGCGGTGTTCGGCGCACGCCAGGTGCTGGAACAGCGTCGAACAGACGATGCAATCCACCGCATTGGCCGACAGGCCGATGGAGAAGGCCGAACTCTGCAAGGTCCGGATGCGTGTCAGCAGGCTCGTCGAGTGGTGCGTACGGGCATGCTTGAGCGTGTCCGGGGAGGGGTCGGCCGCCAGGATCACCCGGTTGCCGTGCTCCCCCAATACCGGCCAGTACCGTCCGACGCCACAGGCCACATCCAGCACCAGACCAGGCTCCCCCGCTTCGTTGAGTGCATTGCGCAGTAACTGCTCGCGGCGCCACTGCGCCAAACGCTGGCGCCAGCTCGGTGGTTGGGGCTCGACGCAGGCACAGGCGTGCTGCTGGCCATGGCGCTCAGCAGATTCGCGCTCGATGGAAGATGGCGGGTGGGCGGACATGAGGGCGACTCTTATAAGGTGTCTGCTGGGGCCAGCCTGGGGGCTGGCGTAGAGATAAGGTGGCTGGCGTTCAATCCTTGGCCAGGACGCCGTCGACCACGGCACCTCGGCAGCCGGCGAACAGGTCCAGGTCGGGGTTGTAGACCTTGCTGTTGACCTCCAGCAGCCCCAGCATCGAATGAAACAGGTTGTCTTGGCTCAGGGGCTTTTCCCGGCTCAGTTGCAAGCAGTGGGTGTCGACCGAGAACGCCTTCTGATAACTGTCGGAGAACCAGGCGAGCATCGCGACATGCTTCTGCTGGTCGGGGGCGAGCATGTAGGGCGTGCCATGCAGGTACAGGTTGTACTCGCCCAGGGATTCGCCGTGGTCCGACAGGTACAACATGGCCGTGTCGACTTTTTCCTGGTTGTTGCGCAACAGGTCGATCAGCGTCGACAGCACATGGTCGGTGTAGACCAGAGTGTTGTCGTAGCCATTGACGATGCTTTCCCGACTGCAATTGTTCAGCGCGTTGCTCTCGCACACGGGGGTGAAACGCTCGTACTCCTTGGGATAGCGCTTGAAGTACTCGGGACCGTGGCTGCCCATCTGGTGCAGGACCAGCACGGTGTCCTTGTCCAGGGTGTCGATGAAGTGCTGCAGGCCCTGCAGCAGGATTTCATCGCGGCATTCACTGTTGGCGCAGAGCACCGGGTCCTTGAAGTTGCTGACATCTTCCAGGGTCACCCGGTCGCAGGTGCCCTTGCAGCCCGACTGGTTGTCCCGCCAGATTACGTCCAGCCCCGCATGTTTGAGCACATCCAGCAGGCCTTCCTCATTCTTCGCCTTGCTGGCGTCATAGTCCTTGCGCCCCATGTTGGAGAACATGCAGGGCACCGAGACCGCGGTTTCCGTGCCGCAGGAGTGCACGTCGGTAAAGGCGATCAGCCCCGCTTCCTGGTCCAGTTGCGGCGTGGTGTCACGCCCGTAGCCAAGAATCCCGAAGTTCTCGGCGCGGGCACTTTCGCCCACCACCAGTACGGTCAGCGATTTACGCCCGTGGGTCTGCCAGGTCGGATTGCGCTGGGCGTCTTCGCCGAGTTTGACGAACGGTTGCTGCGCAGACTTCACTTGCTCGCGCAAATAACCAATGGAAGCGCCGATGTAATTGCTCGGCACTACCATCAAGCGCAACTCGTGGTGATTGCGAAACAACGAAGACAACCCTTGATAGTTAACAAGTGCCACGCCACCGATGACCACGGCCGAGGCGCCGGCGACCAACACTTTACTGAGCAACTCACGGTGCCAGCGACGATAACTAATCGGGGTTTTCCACAGAATAAATGACGGCAGCACACCCAATAACAAGTTGTACGCCAGCAACTTTATCGACAATAAGTCACGAACTTCGCTGGCATTGGTCTCGGCAAAGTTACGCAACATCCCGGCATCGACCAGCACTCCGTACTGACTCATGAAATACGCCACGCCGGCACTGGCCATGAAGATCAGAGTCAGCACTGGCTTGAACACTGGACGGAGGGCCAGCAGGGTCAGGATCAGGTTGAACGCACAGAGCAGCATGACGCCGAACGCCACCCGCATACCGATACCTTGGGCATCGCTGGCGGTAATGTCGAACAGGTGTTGCCAGAGGACAGCGTTGTAGCCAGCCAATAGAAACGCACTGGCAATCAACGTCACCCATTCCGGGCGCACGGCTTTTATTTTAAACATGGGAGGTCTGCTTGTTCCTGAAGTAGGTGCCGCCAACAAAGAACGAACTATTCTTTCCTGACCACGGCACAAACTTTAAGCAGCCTTGCATCAATATTTCGTGAAAAAGACGCCAACAAATAGTGGGTTAACAGCTATTTGTTGGCGTCCTGTTTGTTAACTATTCCTATCTCACGCCTGATGCAAGTACCAGCGCCAGTCCTGCTCGCCGACTTCGCCCATGAACTGGCGGTACTCGGCACGCTTGACTGCCAGGTAGACCCCAAGGAAAGGCGCACCAAAGGCATCCCGGGCCCAGGCCGAACTTTCCAGTGCACGCAGGGTGGTCAGCCAGTCCGTGGGCAGCAATTCCTTGGCCTGGGCGTAACCGTTGCCCTCGACCGGCGCTCCCGGGTCGCGCTGCTCGCGAATGCCGCGATGAATGCCGGCCAGGATCGCCGCAGCGGCGAGATAGGGGTTGGCATCGGCGCCGCAGATGCGGTGCTCGATATGCCGCGAAAACGCCGGCCCGCCGGGCACCCGCAGGCTCACGGTGCGGTTGTCGACGCCCCAGGTGGCGGCCAGCGGCGCGTAGCTGTTGGTCTGGAAACGGCGATAGGAGTTGGCGTTGGGGCAGAACAACAGCAAGGAGTCGAGCAAGGTGCTGAGCATGCCACCGACCGCCTGGCGCAGCAGCGGCGTGCCATCGGGGGCGTCGCTGGCAAACAGGTTGTTGCCGTCCTTGTCGGCGATGCTGACGTGCATGTGCATGCCGGTACCGGCCAGGTCATCGAACGGCTTGGCCATGAAACAGGCACTCATCCCATGCTTGTGGGCCACGCCCTTGACCAGGCGCTTGTAGCGCACCGCCTCGTCCATGGCCTGCAGGGCATCTTCGCGGTGCTCGAGGGTGATTTCGACCTGGCCCGGAGCGTATTCGGAAATCGCCGTGCGCGCCGGAATCCCCTGCAGCTTGCAGGCGGCATAGAGGTCGGCGAGAAACGGCTCGATCTGCTCCAGTTCACGCAAACCGTAGACCTGGGTCGAGCGCGGCCGCCCACCGTCGACGTCCCGCGCCGGTTGCGGGCGACCCTGGCTGTCGCGCTGCTGATCGAGCAGGTAGAACTCCAGCTCCGCGGCCATCACCGGGTAATAACCATCGGCCTTGAGCCCATCGATCACCTTGGCCAGCAAATGCCGAGGATCGGCCACGGTCGCCGGCATGCCTTCTTGCGGGTGCATGCTGACCTGCACCGCCGCCGTCGGAATCTGCCGCCATGGCATGCGCTGCAAACTGCCGCTGACCGGGTAGGCGCGGCAATCGATGTCGCCGACCTCCCAGACCAGCCCGGAGTTTTCCACGTCGTCGCCATTGATGGTCAGGCCCAGGATGGTGCTGGGCAGCGGCCGCCCGCTCTGGTAGACCGCCAACAACTCATCGCGGTGCAACAACTTGCCCCGGGGCACGCCGTTGTTATCGACAATGAACAGCTCGAACATCTCGATATCCGGGTTGGCTTGCAGAAAATCATTGGCTTCTTGCAGGGAGGCAAAGGGGCTCGTGGCAACACTCATGGGAACGCTCGTATATCCGGGTCAGGCAGGCGCACAGGCACCGCCAGTCAGGCCCTGGCGCAACACCGGGGCCGTTGAAATGATTCAACGGGAAATACGCACATCCGGTGGGCGCGCATGGCGGCAATGCCATAGCGCCCAAAAGGCCAGTTCCGAAGGCAGGGCAGACAGGTTCAATGCGCTGGCGGGCAAGAATCGACGCCGAGGCTGACGGCATGACGCACTAGCGCCAGGCACAGCTGCGGGGTGAGTGTCGATCGAGCAACCGTCCATAGGGTAAACCGCAGAACACAGAGGGCGAACAGCGTCACACGCGGTAATAAGTCGTTAAATCCACACTTGAAGAACCTTGGTTGCAGATTTGCTAAACATTCCCCCTGCAAGCCTGCGAGGACTGCGTCCTCGAACGCAGCCTCGCGGGCTCGACAGCTGCTACGGGGGATTGGGGGATTGCTGAGATCTGTGGTGTGGGGGAGATCGCCATCGCGGGCAAGCCCGCTCCCACAGGGAAATGCGTTCCCCCCAGACAAAACAGGCCGGCCTCCACCCCCAACACATTTAATTTCTAAATCTCCCCGCAGACTTTCTGATTTGCCGCCACCCACCCCCTACCCGCCTAATCCAGCCCTATCCCCCCAAGGTCCGATTATGCAAACCGTACGTGCCACCTCCCGCCCCGCGATCTGGCTGATGCTAGCCGTCGTTCTCGTCGCCCTGAACCTACGCCCGTCCATGGCCGCCATCGGCCCACTACTGACCGGCATCCGCAGCGACATCCCCCTGAGCTTCAGCCTCGCCGCCCTGCTCACCATGCTGCCGGTCATGGCCATGGGGCTGGCGATGTTCTTCGGCATGCGCATCAGCCGCCACCTGGGCGAACACCGCACCGTGGTCCTGTCGCTGCTGATCATCGGCCTGGCCACCGCCTCCCGGTTATTCCTCGACTCGGCCGCCGAACTGATCTTCAGCGCCGTCCTGGCCGGCATCGGCATCGCCCTGATCCAGGCACTGCTGCCGGCCCTGATCAAATCCCGCTTCAGCGATAACGTCTCGCTGTTCATGGGCCTGTATGTCACCTCGATCATGGCCGGCGCTGCCATTGCCGCCTCATTCGCGCCCCTGGTGATGATCAACACCGGCAGTTGGCGCATCGGCCTGGCGATCTGGGCGGCACTGGCGGTTGTCGCCTTGCTGTTCTGGTACGCCCAACGTTCGGCCATCGCCCCCCAGGCCAACCCAACCGTCAACAACACGTCCTTTGCCGGTAATCCCCGCGCCTGGTTGCTGGCCATCTTCTTTGGCCTGGGCACGGCGTCCTACACCTGCGTGTTGGCATGGCTGGCGCCCTACTACGTGGAGAAAGGCTGGAGTGAACAGAGTGCCGGCCTGGTGCTGGGGTTTCTCACCGCCATGGAAGTGATCTCCGGCCTGTTGACCCCGGCCCTGGCCAACCGCTGCCGCGACAAACGCCTGGTGCTGATGGTGTTGCTGGGCCTGATCGTCGCCGGTTTCTGCGGGCTGATCCTCAGCCCAGAGTCCCTGAGCCTGCTCTGGCCTTGCCTTTTGGGGTTGGGCATCGGCGGGTTGTTTCCAATGAGCCTGATCGTCTCGCTGGACCACCTCGACCATCCCCAGCGCGCCGGCGGCCTGACGGCCTTCGTGCAAGGCATCGGCTACCTGATTGCCGGGGTTTCGCCGCTGATTGCCGGGATGATCCGCGATCAACTAGGCAGTTTCGAATGGGCCTGGTGGGCCCTGACCGCGGTGGTGCTGGTGATGATGCTGATGGTCCTGCGCTTCGACCCACGCCACTACGCCAGGCACATCGACTGAGCAGCCGAGTCTGCGGCGCATGGTCCTGAGCCGCGCCTTCCGTTAGCATCCCTGGTCCAGGCGTGTGCGCAACCTGCACACGCCGCTGAACGGACGTTATGGATGCTCAACAGTAACTTGCTGCGCAAGCTCGATATGCAGGACCTGATGGTGTTCATCGCGGTGTATGAACAGTGCAATGTCAGCGGCGTATCCGACGCCTTGTGCGTCAGCCAGTCCACCGTGAGTTATTGCCTGAAGAAATTGCGCACCAGTTTCGAGGACGAGTTGTTCATCAACACCCGGACCGGCATGCGCGCGACGGACAGGGCCAGCAGCATGTACCCCCATGTGCTGCAGATCATCGAGAGCATCAACCTGTGCCATGCCGGGGTCCAGGCGTTCGACCCGACTCGGCGGGCCGTGACCTTCAACCTCTGCGCCCCGGAGTACTTCGAACAGTTGGTCCTGCCGCGCCTGCTGCGACGCTTCGCCCAGGTCGACCTGCCGGTGACCATCAATGTGCACAAACTCGAAAGTGAGATTCCCGCCGAAGAACTGCGCGACGGCCGCATCGATCTGGTGATCGGCTTCGGCCCTAATTTTCATCAGCACCACAGTGACTTCAAGTCCCAGGTTTTGCTCAGCGATGACCTGGTGTGCGTGGTCGACCAGCACGCCCCGCACCCGACGCCGCGCTTCAGCCTGCAGGATTTCGTCCAGCGCCGGCATGTCTTTCCCACGCCCTGGACGTCCAGCACCAACATGGTCGATGGCTGGCTTGCGCAGCAGGCCCACAAACGGCAGGTTGTCGCCCGCGCCAACAGCTACAGTGCGGCGCTGAAGTTGATTGTCGGCACCGATTACCTGCTGGCCATGCCGCGGCGTATCCAGCAGTTGCTGGCCAGCGAACCCGGGTTCAGCCATTACGAGGCGCCCCAGGGTCTGCCGAGGTTCAGCTTGGACATGCTGTGGAGCGAGGCCAGCGACCTGGACAGCGCCAACACCTGGCTGCGCGAGCAGGTGATCGAGGCCTGTGTCGCGCAACCGCTGGAGTGAAGGGTGCGGCGGGTCTCAGCGACCGATGGCGGTCTTGGTGTAGGACTCGCGGTCAATGTCCAGGACTTCGACGGACAGTTGCACCTCGACCCCGGCCGGCCATTCGCACAAGTCCTGCAGGACCGCCAGCAGGCTATCGGACAATTGCTTCTTGATCGCCGGTGAACGGCCACTGAGTATCGCCAGGCGCAACGCCACGAAGCCCCGCTCGCCCATGCCGGTACCTACACGGAATGCGCCCACCTGCATGGCCCGACTCTTGATGTCGAACTCATCGGCAAACTGCCCGGAACCGGCCAGCGCGTGGTTGAAACGCAGCAGTGCCACGTCCGCGTTGAGCCCTGGCAGGTTGTCGGTGTATTCCATGTGCAGGTGAGGCATTGCAGTGCTCCTTGGGTTAACCATCAAAGTGCCTACGTATAGCACAGACCGCTCCTACCGCCCTCTGCGACATTGGCCTAGATCTGCGGCGCCCCGCGGTCGCTCATGAAGGCTTCCAGGCGCGAGCGCAGCCAACGCTCGGCCGGGTCGGTGTCGACATGGCTGAGCCAGACCATGGACAGGTCCAGGGTCGGGGTGTGGAACGGGAACGGTTCCTTGAACAATTGCCCCGAGGCAGCCATGGCTGCGGCGGTGTAGTCCGGCAGGCTGGCGATCAAGTCGGTGCCCGCCAACAAGGCCGGCAAGGCACTGTATTGCGGCACCGATAACACCACCTGGCGGGTGCGGCCGATCTCGGCCAGCCACTCATCGGCAAAGCCGCTGACGTTGGCGGTGTGCGAGACCAGCACATGGGGCCGGGCGCAGTATTCGTCGAGGGTCAGCGGCGTGTCCGAGGCATCGGCACGCAGGATGCTGGGCTGGATGTGGCGCAACAACTTGCGCTTGGCATTGGCCGGCAGGCCACGGGTCTGGCTGATGCCGACGGTGATATCGCCTGACGCCAGCAAGTCGGGAATCCGCCAGTAGTCAACATGCTGCACCACGAACACCACCTGCGGCGCTTCCTGGCGCAAGGCGCGCAACAACGGTGGCAGCAGGCCGAACTCGACGTCATCGGACAGGCCGATGCGAAAGGTCATGGTGCTGCTGGCGGGATCGAACTCGCGGGTCAGGCTCAGGGCCGAAGACAAGGCGTCGAGCGCCGGAGACAGATGCTGGATCAGCTCCTCGGCCCGCGCCGTAGGCTCCATGCGGTGACCGACCCGGATAAACAGCGGGTCGTTGAGCATGACTCGCAGGCGATTGAGTGCCGAGCTGATTGTGGGCTGGCCGAGAAACAGCTTTTCCGCCGCGCGTGTCACGTTGCGTTCAAGCATCAGCGTTTCAAACACCACCATCAGGTTGATGTCGGCCTTGCGCAGTTCATTGCGATTCATCTACCGCCCCCAGTCCCCAAGACTGGCGACAGTTTAGGAAGCCGTGGGGAGTGCCGTCCATCGACATCGACGATTGATTGCACACCCGTGGGCAAACATCCGCTAGCCAACACCCGGCGGCCCGCTCACGCAGGTCGCCGGATGCCGGGCGCTACCGTCAGTTGCGCGCCTGAAGCCCTTCGATAAAGCCGGCGATACGCCCACAGGCGTCGCTCAACGCGGCATCGGAGACGGTGAAGGAGATCCGCACGAAACCGGCGGTGCTGGCCCCAAAGGCGCTGGCATCGAGTACCGAGACACCCGTGGCGCGGAACAGCTGCCAGGCGAAGTCGGTGCTCGACAGGCCGGTATCCCGCACATCCACCAGCATGAACATGCCGGCCTCGGGCACCTTGCACTTGAGCAGCGGCACGTTGCGCAACCCGGCGACCACCAGGTCACGCCGACGGCGATACAACTCGCGCGCCTGGCCGACCACCTGCTCATCCAGCTCCAGCGCCTTCAACGCGGCGGCCTGGATGAAGCCCGGCAAGCCATACAGCATGCACAGCAGCAGGTTATCCAGATGGCCGATCAGTTCCTGTGGCCCGACCACCCAGCCGACCCGCCAACCGGTCATGGCATGGGACTTGGACAGGCTGTTGAGCACCACGGTGCGTTCGCCCATGCCTTCCAGGGTCGCCACGCTCTGGTGCGCACGATCGTAGGTGAGCTGGCCGTAGACCTCGTCACTGATCACCCACAGGTTGTGCCGCTGGGCCACCAGGGCCACCGCTTCCAGTTCCTCGCGGGTGTAGACGTTGCCGGTGGGGTTGTTGGGCGTGGCCAGGGCGATGCCGCGAGTCTTGTCGGTCACCACCGCCTCGATGGCGGCCAGGGTCAAGCGGAAATCGTTTTCCGCCGGTTGGGCAATCGGCACCAGGCGGGCACCGCTGGCCTGGATGCTGGCCTCGTAGGTCAGGTACATCGGCGCCGGCACCAGCACCTCATCGCCGGTTTCGAACAGGCACATGGCGGTGGCGTACAAACCATTCTGCGCACCAGCCACCAGGGCCACGTTGGCGGCGGACACCGGCTGGCCGAGCAAGGCCGTCTGCTTGGCGGCAATCGCCTCGCGCAAGGCCGGGCGGCCGATCACGTGGCAGTAGTGAGTGTCGCCTTCGTTCAGGGCCTGGATCGCGGCCGCGCAGATCTCGTCGGCGGTGGCGAAGTCCGGATCGCCGATACTCAGGACGATGGCATCTTCACCCCGAGCCTGCGCATCACACGCGGCGTAGTGAATGTCCCAGGCGCTGACCGTCTCACCGCTGATGCGCTGGACCATGGACGAATATTTCATGAAAAACTCCTTGTGAGCCCTCGGGCCGACGTATCAACACAGCGTGAAGTCAGGCCTGTCGTTGGGGCGTTTTGCCGATACGGGCAAAGCCTTGTTCGATCAAGATCGCCAGAATGATGTAAATCACCGCCACCACCAGCAGCGGCTCATAGACTCGCAACGTTTGCGCACGCACCAGGTTGGCCGCACCGAGCAAGTCGGTGACCGCAACGGTGGAAGCCAGCGCCGTGGCCTTGAGCAGCATCACGCTCTCCCCTGCCAGGGTCGGGCGCAGCATCTGCAAGGCACGCGGCATCCATACTCGCCGCAGCACCAGCCAGGGCCGCATGCCATAGGCCCGCCCCGCTTCCAGCTCGCCACGCGGTACTGCGCGCAAACCACCGCGCAGCACTTCGCCGACATACGCCGAAACGCTCAGGGTCAGGGCAAACGCAACGTACCAGAAACCTTCACGCAAGTACGGCCAGAACATGCTGCCGCGAATCAACGGGAAGGTAGCGAACAGGCTACCCACGCCGTAGTAAAGCACGTAGATCTGCACCAGCAAGGGCGTGCCACGCAGGACGCTGGTGTAGAACCGCAGGCCGTTGGCCAGGAAACGGTTCTTCGATAGGCGCCCCAGGGCCACGCCAACCGCCATCAGGAACCCGAAGAAACCCGAGATCAGCAACAGCTGCAGGGTCAGCCCTGCACCCTTGACCAACTCGTTGTAAAAACTGCTCAACCACTGAAAGTCCATGCCTGCCCTTCCCTATGAGTGCCGTGGCATCCAGCGTTCGAAGCGAACTTCGACCTGCCGGAACACCGAACTGGAAACCAGCGTGATCAGGTAATAGAACGCCGCGACCGCGAGGTAAAACAGCAAGTAGTGTTTGGTCGAGGCCGCAGCCTGGCGCCCGGCAGTCAGCAGTTCGCTATAGCCGACCACGCTGATCAGCGCGCTTTCCTTGACCAGCACCAGCCACAGGTTGGACAGGCCGGCGATGGCGAACGGCAGCATGCTCGGCAGGATTACCCGGCGCACCAGCATCAAGCGATTGATGCCATAGGAGCGCGCGGCTTCGATCTGGCCGTGGGGAATCGATTCGATCGCCCCGCGGATGATCTCCCCCGAGTACGCGCCCTGCACAATGCCCAGCACCACCACGGCGGCCATGAACCCGTTGATCTCGACACTCGGTTGACCGAGCGCCGCCATCGTCAGGTTGATCAGGTCGGCACCGGCGTAATACAGCAGCAGGATCAGCAACAGCTCCGGCACTGCGCGGTACAGCGTGGTGTAGCAATTGGCACAGACCACCATCCAGCGTGGTCCCTTGAGTTTGACCATGGCCACGATCAGGCCGATAGACAGACCCAGGACAAAGGCGCCCAGGGAAATACCCAGGGTTTTCACCATGCCCTGCGCCAGGGCCTGGAGCCAACCGTCGGCAAAAAACAGCCGGGAAATTTCAGAAACAGTCATGAGCACACCTTCGCTGGGTTTGCTTGAGGTACCGGCTTACTCGAGGGCCGAGATATCGGTCTTGAAATAGCGCTCACGGATTTTTTCGTAGCTGCCGTCGGTTCGCAGCGATTGCAGGGCCACGTTCAGACGCTCACGCAGGGCTTCGTTGCCCTTGCGCACGCCCGCACCCACGCCGTCACCGAACAAGGGGTCGAGCGGAGCCACGCCCTTGCTCGCGAGCATGGCGTTGTCTGGCAGTTCGAGCAGCGGCTCGACCACCAACTGGTCGGCCAGCATGATGTCGACACGTCCGCTGCGCAGGTCGGCGAGGAGGTCGTCCTGGTCGTTGTAGTAACGGATGGTCGAGTCCTCGGCGTAGTACTTCTTGACGAAGGCGGCGTGGGTGGTGGAACCCTGCACGCCGATGATCTTGCCCTTGAGGCCGGCCGGGGTCGGGTCCAGTTCCAGGTTGCGCTCGCCGATCCACAGGGCGCGGGTGAAGAAGTACGGCTGGGTGAAGTCGATCACCTGTTGACGCTCGGGGGTGATCGACAGGGAGTTGAGCACCACGTCGACCTGCTGCGATTTGAGCGCAGGGATCAGACCGTCCCAGGACATTTCATTGAGACTGCATTCGGCCTGCATGCGGGCGCAGACGGCGGTGATCATCTCCGGCTCGAAGCCGCTCCAATCGCCCTTGCCGCTCTTGAACGAGAACGGCGGATAGGGTTCCAGGGCGATGCCGAACACCAGTTTGTCCGCGGCCATCGCGCTGCTCGCGATGCCGGCCAGCAAGCAGGCTTGCAGGGTAACCAACAGAGTTTTTTTCATGCAGGGTGCCTCTTTCAGGTTGTTGTTATCGAGGTTGAAAAAACCGACGCGATTACCCGCGGTTGTCCTGGGCCATGACAAATTGCCGGCAGCGTTCGCTGCGCGGATCCAGCAGTACCTGTTGGGGCGGACCTTCTTCCTCGACCCGGCCCTGGTGCAGGTAAATCACCTTGCTCGACACATCCCGGGCAAAGGCCATTTCGTGGGTCACCAGAATCATCGTGCGGCCTTCCTCGGCGATGCCCTGGATCACCCGCAACACTTCGCCCACCAGCTCCGGGTCGAGGGCCGAGGTCGGCTCATCGAACAGCATCACTTGCGGGCGCATGGCCAGGGCCCGGGCGATGGCCACGCGCTGTTGCTGGCCGCCCGACAGAAACGCCGGGTAGGCATTGCGCTTGTCGATCAGGCCGACTTTTTCCAGCAGTTGCTCGGCGTGGGCGGTGGCTTCCTTGCGGTCCTCTCCGAGCACATAGACCGGGGCTTCGATGACGTTCTCCAGCACTGTGCGGTGCGGCCACAGGTTGAAGCTCTGGAACACCATGCTCAGGCGGGTGCGCAGGCGCTCGACCTGACGCGGATCGGCGACCTGCGCGACCCCATGGCGTCCGGTCTTCAGGCGTACTTCTTCGCCATTGATGCGCAGGCTGCCGCTGCAGGGAATCTCCAGCAGGTTGATGCAGCGCAGCAGCGTGCTCTTGCCCGAGCCGCTGGAGCCGATCAGCGAGACCACCTCGCCCTCCTTGGCGCGCATCGAAATGCCCTTGAGGACGTGGTGGTCGGCGTAGCTTTTGTGCAGGTCGTCGATGGCGACGACCGAGGTGTCCGCTGCCGGCTGCGGGATGTTCACGTTGGTGAGTGCTTGCACGTCTGGCTCCTCGAATACGGGGGGTTGCGGTACGCAGGGCTGCGGGGCATTACTCGTCCTCGCGCGCCGGGATCCACCACTCCTCACCGCGTACGGTGGTGATGTACTCCGGCCAGCGGAAACGGTGCGGCGCCTGGAAGTCGGCGGGCAACAGGGGCGCCTGCCAATGCTCGCCACCGATGCCACCGCCGGTGCGCTGGTTGAACTCGGCCTTGGCCGCCGCCAGCAGGTCGTCGTTGCAGAACAGGTCGAGCAAGGTGCTGGCGATGGTTTTGGCCGCCACGTCGATCATCGGGTCGATGGTCTGCGGGATGCCGCCCAGGGCGTTGGAGACCCAGTCTGGATAGACATGGCCGGCGGGCGCAGAGAGCATCGGCCGCGCGACGAGCAGGCGCACGGTCGGGCAATGCCAGGTGTATTCGGGGTAGTCGTCGGAGGTCAGGTACTTCTGCCAGGCCGGCATTTGCAGGCGCATCTGGCGTTCGCACTCCTGCGGCTCGATCAATTGTTCGATGGCTGGCAGGAAGGGTTCGGCCATCGGTTCCAGGCCCAGGTTGCGCTGGATGTCGCGGGCGATCTCGCAGGCTTCCAGGCCCCATTGCGGCGCACCGATGGCGGCCAGGTTGTCGTAGGTGGCCTGGGCCAGCACATGGTTGGCCAGGCCGCCACGGGACTTGCACACCCAGGTCTTTTTCCATTGGCAACCGGTGGCCATTGCCGCGGCGGCAGCGTTGTTGTCCATCACCGAGGAAATGGTTTCGGCCTGCTCGATCGAGTCGCAACGCAGCAGGTACTGGATCTGCGACAGGTGCGGCGGCAGGTTGTCGGCGGTGGCCTGGCCGGCAGTGAGGATGGCTTCGTTGTAGCTCCATAGGCCAGTGAACGGCAGGGTCGAACGGCGCAGGCTTTCATTGAGGTTGTAGAAGTGCATCAGCGCATCGTTGGCCCCCGGCGCGCGGGCTGCCAGGTGGTTCTGCGGGATGGGGCTGTAGCGGTCGGCGGCGATCCAGTTCTGCGGGTCTTCGCAGGTGAAACTGTAGATGTAGGCGTAGGCGATTCCGCAATGGGTATCCCAGGTGGTGGTGTTGTTCAGCGGCAGCATGTAGGTGGGGTGAAAACTGATGGCCGCATCCAGGTTGTCGTAGTAACCCTTGGCGGCATGCACCGGCTTGGAGGCGCGCAGCTTTTCTGCCGGCTCACCGAAGAAGCGGATGGTGCCCTGGATGCCAAACTCGAGCATCGCCGCCTTGGCCGCCAGCACCCCACCCAGGGCACTGATGCCGAGTGCCGAATGCGGGTCGGTGTGCCCGGGGGCAAACCGCGACAGGCCGTCACGCGGCATCTTTCGGGTGGTCGCGGCCTGGCAATTGCCAGGGACCGCGTCGTACTCGGCATAGGTCGCCAACACTGGGCCATTGCCGTTGCTGAAGGTGGCGCAGAAGGCGGTCGGCATGCCGCCACTGCCCTCTTCCACGGTGAAACCTTCCTTGCGCAGCAGCTCTACATACCAGGCGCAGGACTTGTACTCGCGAAACGCCGGTTCCGCGTAGTGCCAGATGATCTGGTGCCAATCGGACAACTGCTGGCGGTGCTGGTCGATCCATTTACGGGCAAATCTTTTCTGCAATTCCATGCGGCTCTCTCCCACAGATTCGGCGAATTGATGCTCAGGCAGACAGGAAGGCGGCGGCGTCCAGTTCCAGCAGGACCGGCTGGCGGGTGTCGGCCAGGCGGATCAGCGCTTCGCGCAACTGCTCGCGGCTACTAACGGACTGGTGCTGGACGTGGCAGGACTTGGCCAGCGCGGCGAAGTCCGGTGGCAGGATGTCGACGCCCAGTGGCGGGATCTCGCGGGCGGTCATGTAGTCGCGGATCTCGGCGTAGCAGTGGTTGTTCCACAGCACCACGATCACCCCTGCCTCGGCCTCACGCGCGGCGATCAACTCGGCGCTGGAGAACTGCACCCCGCCATCCCCCACCACTGCCAGTACCGGGCGCTCGGGCATCGCCAGCTTGGCGCCGATCGCCGCCGGCAAGCCGTAGCCCAAGGTGCCGAAACCGGTGCCGGCGTTGAACCAGCTGTTGGCTTGCGGCGCCCGGTAGCCCAACGCGCCCTGATACACCGGTTGGGTCGAGTCGCCGACCACAATCGGCGCCGGCAGGCTGTCGCGCAGGGTGTCGAGCATCTGCTGCATGACGTTTTGCTTGGGGCTCCAGCTCGCCCGCTCGGCGGCATTGACCCGCGCCACGCCAAGGCCGGCCCAGTCACTGGCGGGGCGCTCGGGCACGGCGCTCAAGAGTGCCTGCAGACCTTGCCCGGCGTCCCCCAGCAAACCGACATCGGCACGGGCTGCGCCGAGAATCTGCAGTGGGTCGATGTCGAGGCGAATCAGCGGTGCATTCAAGACCAGCGGCCCGAGGCCAAAGAAGTCGTAGTCGGTTTCGCCCAACTCAGTGCCGACCGCCAGGACCACATCCGCCTCGGCAAACAGCGCCCGGCCATGGGCCGACGACTGCACGCCATCGAGCAGCAACGGATGCTCCGGCGCCAGCAGGCCACGGGCATTGGTGGTCAGGGCCACGGGGGCCTGCAGCCGCTCGGCCAGCGCTTGCAGCAACGGGCCAGCACGCCGGGCACCGCCACCGGCAAGGATCAGCGGCTTACGCGCGGCAGCCAGCAGTTGCACCGCCGCGTCGATGTTCAGTGCGGCCGGGGCTGGGGCTTGCGGCAAGGTGCGCGGACGCAAGTCGAGGCCATCGGCCGGCATCTCCAGCACGTCGAGAGGGATTTCGATATGCACCGGCCGTGGCCGCGCGCAACTGAACAGCGCAAAGGCACGGGCCAGCACTTCGGGCAATTCCTGCGGGCGTTGCAGGGTATGGCTGAAGGCGCAAACCCCGGAGACGACGGCACGCTGGTCGGGCATTTCATGCAGATAGCCATGGCCCAGGCGCTGGTGTTCGCGACGGCTGGTGGTGGAGATCACCAGCATCGGCACTGAGTCGGCGTAGGCCTGGCCCATGGCGGTGAGGATGTTGGTCATGCCGGGGCCGGTAATGATGAAGCACACCCCGGGCTTGCCGCTGGCGCGGGCATAACCGTCGGCCATGAACCCGGCGCCCTGTTCGTGCCGTGGGCTGATGTGGCGCAGCGAACTGCCGTGCAATCCGCGATACAGCTCGACCGTGTGCACGCCGGGAATGCCGAACACCGACTCCACGCCGTAGCCTTCGAGTAACTGGACGAGCGCCTGGGCACAACTGGTCATGCGAGCACCTCTGTATTGTTATGGTTATGTCAGGCATGCGCGGCCTGATTCGAGGGCTCTAGTATTGGTGACAAAACAATTACATCAATCGAAATAAATTTGCGTCTTTGTCCAATTTAATTGAACAGATCGACCGTCGATGAGGGGGGCGAAAGGATCATATTGCTCACCAGTGATGGGCAAATTATTCGATTGTGGGGGTTGGGCATTTTCATAAAGATGCTGCGACGGCCCCCATAAGGAAGACCCCATGCTTGTCCGGCACCAGCCCCTCTTGACCCGCAATCCCTGCACCCAGCGCCAGCTGATCAGCCTGCATTACGGTCAGCCCGGGGGCGCCGGCAAGGTGTACCTGCAAGCCAGCCTGCACGCCGACGAGTTGCCCGGCATGCTCGCGCTGCATCATTTGCGTTTGCTGCTGGACGAGGCCGAGGCCCGTGGCGAGATCCTCGGGGAAATCGTGCTGGTGCCGATCGCCAACCCGATCGGCCTGGAACAGACGCTGATGCACGATGCCATGGGCCGTTTTGACTTCAACAGTGGCGAGAACTTCAACCGGCGTTACCCGGATTTGGCGCAGATGATCCAGGCGCAGCTTGGTGATGAGCTCAACGACGATCCGCAACACAACCTGCAACTGATTCGCCGCGCCATGGCCGCGGCCTTGCACGGGATGCTGCCGGGCAGCGAGCTCGACTCCCTGCGCCAGGCGCAATTGCTGCTGGCCCACGACGCCGACTTCGTCCTCGACCTGCATTGCGACGCCCAGGCGGTGGTCCACCTGTACGGCGAAACCCCCTATCAGGCCCAACTCGAACCGCTGGCCCGCTACATCGGCGCCCAGGCCACCCTGCTGGCCAGCGGCACCGGTGCCGGCTCGTTCGATGAAGCCTGCGGTCAACCCTGGTGGCGCCTGGCGCAACAGTTCGCCGGCCGCTTCCCGATTCCCCCCGGCTGCGTCGCCGCCACCGTCGAGCTGCGGGGTGAAGCGCAAGTCGAGCACCCACTGGCCAGCCAGGACGCTGCCGCGCTCTACGCCTTCCTGCAACACCGCGGCCTGCTCGCCGGCACCGCGCCGCCGCTACCCGCCCTGCTCCAGCCCATCACCCCCTTCGACGGCTCCCTGACCCTACGCGCCCCGTGCGCCGGGCTGGTGGTGTTCCTGCACAGCCCGGGAGCCTGGATCGAGTGCGAGCAACCGGTGGTCCACATCATTGACCCCATCAGCGGCACGACCCAGGTGGTGTGCAGCACCACAAGCGGAGTGATGTACATGCGCAGCGCCATCCGCTTTGCCGCGGCGGGGGTGGAGCTGTGCAAGGTGGCGGGAGCGGTGCCGTTGGCGGGTGGGGTGGTGGTTTCGGCGTGATGAGTTGTGTTGCGCACCATTGCGTAGAGCACTGCTTAATTCGCCGTTACAACCGAATAGATGAAAGTCGCTCAAAGGCGGAATAGGATTGCCTGGAAGTAAGCCATTGGCGTACACGCCCTGGCTACCGACAGGCGCAAAGCGCTGAAGACTGCCATCGAATATTGGAGATAACCATGAGCAAGTTTTTTGATGAGCTAATGGAAAGTGTGCAGCAGATGGACGAAATCGTCCGAGGGGAACGCCGCCCCTCCTGTGAATTTCATGTAGACGCCCTGCAGGTCAAACAAATCCGCAAAGCGACCGGCCTGACACAGGCCAAGTTCGCGGCGCTGATTGATGTGCAACTTGGCACCTTGCGCAATTGGGAGCAAGGTCGCCGTGAGCCGACAGGTCCGGCCAAGGCTTTGCTCAAAGCCATACACAATGATCCGGTGCATGTCTTGAATGCGTTGGCCGGTTGAATGGATGATCTCCCTCCTCCCCCAAAAAACCTGAGCTCAACCGAAATGGGCTTGGCGATGGCAGTTCGGGCAGAGCACCGCAACATTGGCAAGATTGTCCAATCCACCATCCGCAAGGCGGACCAGATGATGGACTTCTAGATAGGGCGTGCCGTTTGACTTGCGGTTGAAAGGTGCCAGTTTTTTACAAACTTCGCATGATCCGCCAGCCCGATATAGAGCCTCAGCCACTACGTCGGGATCTCTTACAAAGTACGTCGCAGTGAGCGTGAACTGAACAGGGACTACGTCCTTTTTCTTTGCCAGTCTGGCCAATCTTGCTGCAGAAGTATCATTCGAGGATACCCGCACCTCAGCCTCGGACACAGCAAGATACTGGGCGACTGTACCTCCAGGGTGATCGATGAGTAGCTCAGCGTTTGCCACCACCTCACGGAGCTTACGCAAGGTCAGCTTGCGAAGCTGCTCATAGTAATGAATGTGAAGTCTTGTGGCCTTCAACGCCTGCGTCAGTGCCTGTATACCAGCGTCTTGGTATGTACGGTGCAGATAAAGCTGAGTCGTCTCGACGTTGATCGCGCGGTGGTAACATTTCCCTTGCCGCATTATCCGGTAGACGTTGATCAGGTCATTGGCGTAAGTGGCGCCAACCTTTTCACCCACTAACCGGTCAACACCTTGCTTGATCGTCAATGACTGCTCAAACACTTGAACAGCCACATCGTATGCACTTTGAATTTGATGAGTAGTGAGCAGGTTCGCCATAGTTTTCCCTTTTAAAAAATGAACTGAATTGCCATTACTCAAGAGATCGGACTGCGGTAAACGCTCGCCGTAGCGAATAGCCATAGGCAGCCCACCCCCTTCTGTGAGAGCGAGCCGGACGGCGATCCGTCTGATCGCGATGGGCGCGAGCATAAGTACCTGCTCACTGGAGAAACGTGGCGCGTTTGAGACCTTCGCGAGCGAGCTCGCGCCTACAGTGAGCGTGGTGTTTTTGAGATCGTTGCTCGGTCCTACAATGCGTTGGCAGGCTGTGCCAGGGGGCTTCGCGGTCGGGTCAGGCGGGCCAGGGGTTTTTCCAGCACGTAGTAACAGACCACGCCCCCCAATATGCCCACGGTGACCGAGCCTGCGAAGTAATAGAGGGCCAGTTGCTCGTTGAGTATCTGGCCGAACAGCCAGACAAAGAGCACGTACCAGATCCGCTGGGAAATCGGATGGGAAAGGTACAGCGAGTAGGACACCTCCCCGAAGAACAGCGGCAACGAGCGCACCTGGGTTTTTATCGTTTTCTCGAGCGCGACAACGCCTGCCACCAGTAGCAGCGCAGGCAGTCCATAGATCCAGAACCGCGTAGCCTGGTTCGCGTCCACCAGCAGTAACATCGCCATAGAAGACACCACCAGAAGCCCGCCCATGCTCAAGTTGAGCTTGGGCAAACGCCCCCGAAAATACCCCAGTGCCACCCCGGCCACGAACTCCAGCATGATCGGCTGGGTGTAGGTGAAAAGCAGTGGATCGGCAAAGTTGAAAAGCGCCCCGCAGCATGCCAGACCGGCAAAGACCGCCAGCACCAGGAAAAATCGCTGGCGCGGGTCTTTCACCAGTAAGCAGAAGCCAAACACCAGGTAGAAGAACATCTCATACACCAGCGTCCAGCCAATGGTGTAGACCGGCGTGATATCGCCCACATCCGGGTTGCGCGCAGGAATGAACAGCAGCGACTTGAGCACAAAGCCCACGTCCAGGCCTCGCGAGTTGAAGAACAGCGCAGGCAGGAGCAGTGCAGCGGCCACCAGCATCAGGGTAAACACCCAGTACAACGGAACCACCCGCAGCACGCGCGAGCGCCAGAAGCCCAGGGGACTTTTGCCTTTGCCCTCGGTGGTGACCCACATGACAAAACCCGAGATCACAAAAAAGATATCGACCCCGAACTCCCCCACCGGATGACTGAAGTAGGGCGCGACCACCGACATGACCATGGAGTGGTAGACGATCACCAGCACCGCCGCCAGGCCACGCAGATATTGCACGCCGTAATATCGCTCCATCCACACCATCCCTGTGTTCTTCGTGACTAGTCGGCTGATGCTAGCCAATCCTGGCGATGAACGGTTTTATATTCCTCGTGCTGACTAGAAAATTAAAAACCGCAAAACGAAAAAGCCCCCGTGCTTTTCAGCGACGGGGGCTTTTTCTGTGTAATGGCGGAGAGATAGGGATTCGAACCCTAGGTACCGGTGAAGGTACAACGGATTTCGAATCCGTCCCATTCGGCCACTCTGGCATCTCTCCAACGGCGCGCATCATAACAGCAGGTTCACCGAATGCAAACCCTAAAGTGAATTTTTTTCCGTGCTATCAGATGCTTGCGTCGATTACAGCGGTACGCCAAGGCGGTTGGCGACTTCTTCGTAGGCTTCGATTACGTCGCCCAGACCCTGGCGGAAGCGGTCCTTGTCCATTTTCTTGCCGGTGGCCTTGTCCCACAGGCGGCAGCCGTCCGGGCTGAATTCGTCGCCCAGGACGATGCTGCCGTCATGGAACACGCCGAATTCGAGCTTGAAGTCGACCAGCAGCAGACCTGCGTCGTCGAACAGCTTGCTCAGTACTTCGTTGACCTTGAGCGACAGTTCTTTCATGCGCACCAGTTGCTCGGCGGTGCCCCAACCGAATGCCACGACGTGGGATTCGTTGATGAACGGGTCGCCCTTGGCGTCGTCCTTGAGGAACAGTTCGAAGGTGTAAGGGTTGAGCTTCATGCCCTCCTCCACACCCAGGCGCTTGACCAGGCTGCCGGCGGCGTAGTTACGCACGACACATTCAACCGGGATCATGTCCAGCTTCTTCACCAGGCACTCGTTGTCGCCCAGCAGCTTGTCGAATTGAGTCGGCACGCCGGCTGCTTCGAGTTTCTGCATGATGAAGGCGTTGAACTTGTTGTTCACCATGCCTTTGCGGTCGAGCTGTTCGATGCGCTTGCCGTCGAACGCCGAGGTGTCGTTGCGAAACAGCAGGATCAAGCGGTTAGCGTCGTCGGTCTGGTAAACCGACTTGGCTTTGCCGCGGTAGAGTTCTTCACGTTTTTCCATGATGGGCTCCGCTTGCTAAGTAGATGGGCTAGGCGATATGTCGCCAGTCGAGCCCTGAATCTTGATCGGCCAGTTGCAGCCAGTCCGGGTCGCACCCAAGGGTGTCGACAAAACATTGCCGGGCCAGCTGCGGCAGGTTGTTCTTGCTGCTCAGATGGGCCAGTACCAGGTGTTGCAGGTCTTTCCAGCCCAACTCGGACACCAGGAATGCCGCCTGGTGGTTGTTCAAATGTCCCAGCTCGCTACCCACCCGCTGCTTGAGAAAGGTCGGGTAGTGACCCCGAGCCAAGCGGTCGCGGCAGTGGTTGGACTCGATCATCAACGCATCGAGGTCCTTGTAGCCGTCCAGCACGGTGGCGCAGTACGAACCCAGGTCGGTCAGCAGGCCAAAGCGCCGGGTGCCGTCACTGAAGACGTACTGCGTCGGTTCCTGCGCGTCGTGGGCCACGGCGATCACGCCAATCTCCAGCCCACCGATCTGCAGCTGGTCGCCCCCGGCCACGAACCCTGCCGGATCAACCGGCTTGCGCATCCCGCGCAAGGTGCCACGACTGAGGTAAACCGGAATATTGTAGCGCCGAGACAGCAAACCCACGCCATGCACGTGGTCGGCATGTTCGTGGGTCACCAGAATCGCGCTCAGTTGCGCCGGGTTTATCCCCAGGCGCAGCAGGCGTTTTTCGGTTTCTCGCAGGGAGAAACCACAATCGACCAGCACGACGGTGTCGTCACTGGCTATCAGCGTGCCGTTCCCTTGGCTACCGCTGCCGAGAACGGCAAAACGCATCAGATCAGCCCAGGTTGTCCTGAATCACACCCAACACTTTGCGCGCCACTTCAGCCGGCGCAACGGTGTTGATGTCTTTTTCGACGGTCACCTGGACGTTCTCGCCAACCTTGCTCAGGCGCACCTGGTAACGCTCGGCGCGCGCCTCGACTTCTTCCTTGACCGGAGAGCTGCCGAACAGACTGGCGAAGAAGCCTGGCTTCTCGTCCTTGCGCTCGGCTTTTTCGGCCAGGTTGATGTAGTACAGGCCCAGGCTGCGGTTGATGTCTTCCACGCGCCATTCGCCCTGCTCCAGCGCGCGACCCACGCTCGACCAGGCACGGTCGAGGTCGTTGCCGACGTTGAGCACCGGGTTGCCGCTGCCGTCTTCGATCAGGCTGACACGGCTTGGGGCATCGAAATCACGGGAAGCGAGCATCGACACCGAACCGCCCTTCTCGGAGATGCGGCTCATGCTGACCAGCATGTCGTCGACCAGCGCAGCGTCCAGGCCAGTGTTGACCGAACGGTTGGTGAAGGCCACGTCGTCGCTGCTGCCAGCAGGACGCTCGGCGCTGACCACGTAGACTTCACTGGTGTTGCGCTGCACGCCTGGCTCGATGCGCACCCGTACCCGGGTTTCGGCATCTGCGGCCACGCCGGCGCTGGCCAGGCGTTTGGTCATGGTTGCCGACAGTTCGTCGGAACGCTGCCAGGTGGTGGTGAATTCGCCGGTTTGCGGACGCTGCTGGTCCAGGCGGAAACCGTTGTCCTGGAAGAACTGCACCGCCACTGGCCAGACTTCGGCCGGAGGACGCTGCGCCATTACCCAGCGCGAGTCGCCGCTTTTCTGCAGGCTGTAGTCGCTGGCCTCGGCAATCGCCGTCAACGGCTGCGGACGTGGCACCACGTACTCGCCCTTGACGGTGTCGTCGGCCACGTTGCGCGGGATTGGCAGCAGTGGGTCCAGACGCTTGGCGGTCTGGACGTCCGGCGGCAGTTGCATCGGGGCAGTCTGTTGCGCTTCGAGGTAATCGCTACCACGGTCACGGAAATAACCTTCCGGGCCCCAGACCCATCCACAGCCACTGGTGCTGGAGATAATCAAGGCAAGTGCGGAAAGTCCGGCCAGTCGCTTCATGCGTATTACTTCCTCAATTAAACCAATACGCCGGACTGGCGCAGGGCCTGTCGCAGCGGTTCGTGACAGGCTTCGCTGAGCCAGGTGAGCGGCAGACGGATACCGTCCGGCATCAAGCCCATCTCATGCAGCGCCCATTTCACGGGGATAGGGTTGGACTCGATAAACAGGGTTTTATTGAGTGGCATCAGTTTTTCGTGGATCGCCCGTGCGGTCACGGCGTCACCCTTGAGGGCGGCGTTGCACAGGTCGGCCATGTCGCGCGGGGCAACGTTGGCGGTCACCGAGATGTTGCCTTTGCCGCCCAGCAGGATCAGCTCCACGGCAGTCGCGTCGTCACCGGAGAACACCAGGAAGTCTTCGCTCACGCCATCGAGGATGGCCTGGGCGCGGGACAGGTCGCCGGTGGCTTCCTTGATCCCGATGATGTTGTTCACGGTCGACAGGCGGATCACGGTCTCGGCCTGCATGTCGCACGCCGTGCGGCCCGGCACGTTGTAGAGGATCTGCGGGATGTCGACGGCTTCGGCGATAGCCTTGAAGTGCTGGTACAGGCCTTCTTGCGTCGGCTTGTTGTAGTACGGAGTCACCAGCAGGCAGGCGTCGGCGCCGGCGGTCTTGGCATTGGAGGTCAGCTCGATCGCTTCACGCGTCGAGTTGGCGCCGGTACCGGCGATCACCGGGATACGCCCGGCTACCTGCTTGACCACATAACGAATCACTTCGATGTGTTCGTTTACGTCGAGGGTTGCCGACTCACCAGTAGTACCGACGGCCACGATGGCGTGGGTGCCGTTTTGCAGGTGAAAGTCTACCAGTTTGCTGAGGCTGTCCCAGTCCAGACGACCCTGTGCATCCATGGGTGTGACCAGTGCCACCATACTGCCCGCAATCATGCAACCGCTCCTGCCGGAAAAAGAGAGCGGTAATGGTACTGGCGCCAAGATGCTTGCACAAGCGAAGTACTGCGCTCATGCCATTCCCCTTGGCGCCGCTTTTCGCTACCCTTCAGACTTTGATCAGTACCGACAGGCTCATGTGCCGGGTTCAAGCCTCCATTTTCGGCTCCACAAGCCCCGCCCCTGCGTTGCCATCTACCCGAACTCACCTTGTTTGAGCTCGCAGCAACCCTCTGGCTCGGGCTTTGTTGATAACGCATCCGGACCCACACCCGACGAATCAGCCTATAAACGTACCGACCGCTCATCGCTTTAGGAATGCTGCATGTCCACCCCCACAGTTCGCGAACAATTCCTTGTCATCAGTGCCCTCGGCGCCAACCCCATGGAGCTGACTAACGTCCTGTGCCGCGCCAGCCATGAAAATCGCTGCGCCGTGGTCACCTCCCGCCTGACTCGCCATGGCGAGTGCAGTGCACTCATCCTGGAGATTTCCGGTTCCTGGGACGCCCTGGCGCGCCTGGAAGCCGGTCTGCCGAGCCTGGCCAAGAAACACGCCTTCACCGTCAACGTGGTACGCAGCGCGGCGCTGGAAAATCGCCCGCAAGCCCTGCCGTATGTGGCGTACGTCAGTTCTGCCTACCGCTCGGACATCGTCAATGAGCTGTGCCAGTTCTTCATCGACCATAACGTCGAGCTGGAAAACCTGACCTGCGACACTTATCAGGCCCCCCAGACTGGCGGCACCATGCTCAACGCCACCTTTACCGTGACCCTGCCGGCCGGTGTGCAGATCAGTTGGCTGCGCGATCAGTTCCTCGATTTCGCCGACGCGCTGAACCTCGACGCGCTGATCGAACCGTGGCGCCCACAGAACCCAATGTAAGGAAGCTTTCCATGGCCGTCGCTATCGACCAACCGGTCGCCGACTTCGAAGTCCCCGCCACCAGCGGGCAGACCGTCAGCCTGGCCGCCCTCAAGGGCAAGCAGGTGGTGATCTACTTCTATCCCAAGGACAGCACCCCGGGCTGCACCACCGAGGGCCAGGGTTTTCGTGACCAGTACCCACAGTTTCTCGCGGCCAACACCCAAGTGTTCGGCGTTTCCCGCGATAGCCTGAAGTCCCACGAGAACTTCAAGTGCAAGCAGCAATTCCCCTTCGAGCTGATCAGCGACAAGGACGAAGCCCTGTGCCAACTGTTCGACGTGATCAAGCTGAAGAAGCTGTATGGCAAGGAATACATGGGGGTTGATCGCAGCACCTTCCTGATCGACCAGCACGGCGTGCTGCGTCAGGAATGGCGCGGGGTGAAAGTGCCGGGGCATGTGGATGCGGTGCTGGCGGCGGCGCAGGCGCTGGCCAAGGGCTGATTTATTCGGCGTCTGCGATGACGCCATCGCGAGCAGGCCGCAAGCGGGCGCTCGCTCCCACAGGGGTTGCATTGATCCTGTGGGAGCGAGCGCCCGCTTGCGGCTTGCTCGCGATGGGGCCCGCACTACAACAGCGGCGCCACCACCGGTTCCTTGCGCGGCCAGGCATCCAGCACGGCCTTGAACAGGGTCGCCAGGGGAATCGCGAAGAACACGCCCCAGAACCCCCACAGCCCACCGAACAGCAGCACCGCGCAGATGATTGCCACCGGGTGCAGGTTGACCGCTTCGGAGAACAGCAACGGCACCAGCACGTTGCCATCCAGGGTCTGGATGATCCCGTAGACCGCCATCAGGTAGATGAACTGATCGCTCCAGCCCCACTGGAACAAGGCAATCAGCATCACCGGCACCGTCACCACCACCGCGCCGACATAGGGCACCACCACGGACACCCCGACCAACAGCGCCAGCAGCGCCGAGTAGTTGAGGCCCATGGCGACAAAACCGATGTAGGTCACCCCGCCGCAGATCGCCATTTCCATGACCTTGCCACGAATGTAGTTGGCGATCTGGCGGTTCATTTCCTGGCCTACCCGGGTAATCAGCGCCCGCTCACGCGGTAGGTAGCCGCGCACCCAGCGGCCGATCATGGCCCGGTCCTTGAGGAAGAAGAACACCAGGATCGGCACCAGCACCAGGTAGATCATGATGTTGACCAGCAGGGGCAGGCTCGACAGCGAGAAGGTCAACGCCCACTGGCCAAACTTGCCGATTTCGCTGCGCGCCACCTCGATGGCCTGCAGCACCTGCTCGTCCGACACCAGGTGCGGATATCGCTCGGGCAGCAACAGCAGCAGCGACTGCCATTTGGCGAGCATCCCGGGCAGTTCGTTGAACAGAGTGATGAACTGGTGCCAGAGCAAGGGCAGCACCACCACGATAAACACCAGCAACACGCCCATGAACAACGCGAACACCAGCCCCACCGCGACCCCGCCGGGCAGGCGCAGGCGCTCCAGGGTGCTGACCAGGCCCTGCATCAGGTACGCCAGGACCATCCCCGCCAGCACCGGTGCGAGCATCCCGCCCAGGGTCAGCACGGCAGTGAAGGCCAGGACCAGGAGGACGGCCAGCACCACCGCTTCTTCGTCGGAGAAGTAGCGCTGAATCCAGTCGCGTAGCACTTTGAACATCAATGATCCTTATGGGTAGGCGGCCAGTCAGGCTTTTTTCAGCCAGTAGCGATAGACACCGGCTGCGTCTTCTTCGCGCAGCAGGGTATGACCGGCCAAACGGGCAAAGGTGCGAAAGTCGCGCTGCGAGCCGGCATCGGTGGCGATCACCTTGAGCACGGCGCCACTGGGCAAGCCATTGAGCGCCATCTTGGCCTTGAGCAGCGGCAATGGGCAATTGAGCCCACTGGCGTCCAGTTCGGCATCATGGGCTACAGCGTCGGTCATTACTTCACTCCGCACAGGTGATTGAGCCGCCTAGAATATCTGGTCCCGAGGCAAGTGTCCGGCTACAGTAAGCTCTTTGTCGACTAAGGCTTTGTGCATGACTTTTCTGCGCCCCACGCTGCTGACGCTCGCTTGCCTGCTTGCCTCACCAGGCTTCGCCGACGACTTGCCGTCACTTGGCGACGCCAGTTCTGCCATCGTCTCGCCCCAGCAGGAACATGACCTGGGGCGCGCCTGGCTGGCCATGTTGCGCAGCCAGGTGTCACAACTCAATGACCCACAACTGAAAAACTACGTGGAAACCAGTGTCTATCGCCTGGTGGAAACCAGTCAGCTGAACGACCGGCGTCTTGAGTTCATCCTGATCAACAGCCCGCAGCTCAACGCCTTCGCCGCGCCAGGCGGGATTGTCGGGGTCAACGGTGGCCTGTTTCTCAACGCACAGACCGAAGGCGAATACGCCTCGGTCCTGGCCCACGAATTGGCGCACTTGTCGCAACGCCACTTCGCCCGCGGCGTAGAAGCCCAGCAACGCATGCAAGTGCCGATGATGGCCGCCCTGCTCGCCGGGATCATCGTGGCCGCGGCCGGCGCCGGTGACGCCGGGATCGCGGCAATCGCGGGGACCCAGGCAGCGGCAATCCAGGAGCAACGGCGCTTCTCCCGGCAGAACGAGCAGGAGGCCGACCGCATCGGCATCGTCAACCTGGAGAAAGCCGGCTACGACCCGCGCTCCATGCCGAGCATGTTCGAACGTCTGGGGCGCCAGTACCGCTTCGATGCCAAGCCGCCGGAATTCCTCCTGACGCACCCGGTGACCGAATCGCGGATCGCCGACACCCGTAACCGCGCCGAACAGGCACCCGTCGGCGGCAAGGAAGACACCCAGACCTACCAACTGATTCGCGCCCGCGTGCAGTTGTTCTACGAGGAAACCCCGGGGCTGGCCGCCAAGCGTTTTCGCGCGCAGCTGGACGACAACCCGAAAAACGACGTGGCGCGTTACGGCCTGGCCATTGCCCAGGTCAAGGCCGGCCAGCTCAGCGATGCCCGCGAGAGCCTCAAACCGCTACTGGCCAAGGCACCCAACGAAATCATCTACAACCTGGCCCAGATCGACCTGGACATGGCCAGCAATCGCCTGCCCGACGCGCAAAGCCGGGTCGACCGGATGCTCAGCCAGTTCCCGGGCAACTACCCGCTCAATCAGGTCCGGGTTGACCTGCTGCTCAAGCAGAATCGCCCGGCCGATGCCGAAAAAGCCCTGGAAGCCCTGCTCAAGACCCGCCCGGACGATCCGGATGTCTGGTACATGGTTGCCGAAACCCGTGGCCTGTCCGGCAACATCATTGGCCTGCACCAGGCGCGCGCCGAGTACTTCGCGCTGGTGGGCGACTATCGCCAGGCCATTCAGCAGCTGGACTTCGCCAAGCGACGCGCCGGCAGCAACTTCCCGCTGTCGTCACGGATCGATGCCCGGCAACGCGAGCTCATGGAACAGGAGCGGATGATCAAGGACATGATGGGCTGACCCTTCCCGCCCCCAACGAAAAAGCCCCTCGATGAGGGGCTTTTTTTGTACCGCAGGCTTAACCCACCGGCATCAGGCCATCTGAATGATGGTCTGCATGATGGTGCTCTGGGTGGAGATGGTCTTGGCGTTGGCTTGGTAGTTGCTCTGGCCCTTGATCAGGTCCACCAGCTCATTGGTCAGGTTGACGTTGGAGTCTTCCAGCGAGTTGGACACCACCGAACCGAGGGTGCCGGTCTGGCCGGCGTCGTACGCGGCGAAACCGGACAGGTAGGTCTCCTTCCAACTGGTGCCACCGGCGGCCTGCAAGCCCTGCTCGTTGTTGAAGCTGGCCAGGGTGACCTGGCCGATCGCCTTGGACTTGCTGTTGCTGAAGTTGGCGAACAGCGTACCGGTACCGTCGATGGTCAGGTTGGTGATCTGGCCGGTGGCGTAGCCGTCCTGGGTCGGCAGGTTGCGGATGGTTGCCGAGTTGTACTGGGTGGTCAGGGCCAGGTCGTTGGTGACGCCGGTGGCATTGCCCACGGCACCGTTGGCCGTCCACACGCCATCCTTGACCGTACCCGGCGTCCAGACACCCGCGCCCATGACAATCGAGTTGCCGCTGACGGTGTACGGGCTGCCGCTGGCCGGTGCGTCGATATCCAGCAGCTTGCCGTCGGAACCGAAGTTCATGGTCATGGCAGTCTGGTTGCTCGGCGTTGCCGGCGAACCGAGGCCGGCCGGTACGAAGGCCGAGCCGTTCGGGTTGCGCCCCTCTACCAGGGTGTAGGTCTGCCAGGTGTTGGCACCCGTCTTGACTACGTACTGGTCCAGGTTGTGCTGGTTGCCCTGGCTGTCGTAGATCGGGGTGGTGAACATGTCGGTGTAGGTGTCGATCTTGGTCGGGTCGAACGGGGTGACCGCCGGATCGATGATCGGCTTGCTGGAGTTCAGGTTGATACTCGAGGAAATGTTGCCGGTGGTTTTCGGCTGCAGGTTCGCCTGGTCGATTTTCAGGTCGCCGATTACATCCTTGAGGATCTTGCCGTTCTCATCGACCGCATAACCCTGCAGGCGCGCGGTGCCAGCACTGTTGGTGATGAAGCCGTCCTTGTCGACGTTGAAGGTACCGGCGCGGGTGTAGGTCAGCGAACCGCCGTCGTTGAGCACGAAGAAGCCCGAACCACGGATGGCCATGTCCAGCACGTTGCCGGTGTTGGTCACATCACCCTGGCGAAATTGCTGGGAGACGTTGGCCAGGCTCACGCCACTGCCGATGGACTTGTTGCCGTTACCCAGCTTGCTTGCCGCGTACACGTCTTCGAATTCCACGCGGGAGGATTTGAAGCCGGTGGTGGCGACGTTGGCGATGTTGTTGCCGGTAACGTCGAGTTGTTTGTTGGCCGCATAGAGACCGCTAAGGCCGATATTGAAAGACATATTCCACTCCTTGTTGCCGCGCTAGCCGGCTCTATAGACCAATGGTCTGTACTTTGGACAGGGCGATGGAGCCCATGTTGGCGAGGTTCAACATCATCTCGCCGCCGGTCTGGCTCAGGGTCACGCTGTTGACGGTCGCCGGCAGGTAGGTGATCAGGTCAGTTGCCTTGCCGTCGATCTGCGCACTGGCCTTGAAGGTGTAGGTACCCGGGTCGACTTTCTCGCCCGCGGTGTTGGTGCCGTCCCAGACGAAACTGGCATTGCCCTGGGCCTGGCTGCCCAGCTCGATGGTTTTCACCGCCTTGCCGTCCTTGTCGCTGATGGTCACCGTGGTGCCAGCCACCGAGGCCGGGATAACCACCGAGCCGGTCATGCTCTTGGTGCTGTCGACATAGGCCGAGCCGGTTTGGACCACTACCGAACGGCCCACCAGCGACGACGCCTGCAGGGCCTGGGACGATTTGAACGAGCTCGAGATGTTGTTCACCGAGGAGTTCAGGGTAGTGATGCCTTCCAGGCTGCTGAACTGCGCCAGCTGGGCGACGAACTCGCTGTTGTCCTGCGGGTCGAGGGGGTTCTGGTTCTTCAACTGAGTCACCAGCAGTTGCAGGAACGCGTCCTTGCCCAGCTCGTTCTTGCCGGTCTTGCTGCCGGCAGCGGCTGCCAGGCCGTCATTGCTGGTGTTGGTGGCGGTGGTCTTGGAGTTCGCAAGAATGTCGTTGAGACTCAGGCCACTGGTGGAATCGGTAACACTCATCGACGCTGCCCCTTATCACTGACCGAGGGTCAGGACCTTCTGCATCATGGTCTTGGCGGTGTTCATCATTTCCGCGTTGGTCTGGAACGAACGGCTGGCGGAAATCATGTCGGCCATCTCTTCAACCACGTTGACGTTGGGGTAGTAGACGTAGCCCTTGGCGTCAGCCGCCGGATGGTTCGGCAGGTAGCGCGCTTCCAGATTGCTCTGGTCCTCGACCACGCCCAGCACTTGCACGCCCTGGCCGGCCGCGTCCTGGTTCTGGAACAGCGAGTCACCGCCGCCCGACTGGCCACCCTGGAACATGGTGGCAAATACCGGGTGCCGGGCACGGTAGGTCTGGTCGATGCTCGACGAGACGGTCTCGGCGTTGGCGATGTTACTGGCCACGGTGTTGAGGCGCGTGGTCTGGGCACTCATGCCACTACCGGCAATATTAAAAACACTCGACAGGGACATGAATTACTCTCCGCGCAGGGCCGCTACCAGCCCTTTGAATTTGCTATTGAGCAAGGTGAAGCTGGCCTGGAAGTTCACCGAGTTCTCGGCGTAGTTGGCCTGTTCCAGTTGGGCGTCCACGGTGTTCTGGTCGATCGACGGTTGCATCGGCGTGCGATACAGCAGCGACTCGTCACCGCTGCTCAGGCCCTGGGCTTCGATATGACGGCTGTTGGTCTTGTTCAACGCGAAGCTGCCGTTTTTGCTCTTGTCGGCCTGGGCGGCCAGGACCGCCGAGAAATCCAGGTCCCGCGCCTTGTAGTTCGGTGTGTCGGCGTTGGTGATGTTGTTGGCCAGCACTTCGGCACGCTGGGCGCGGAAGCTGAGGGCTTGTTGGTGGATACCGAGCGCTTTATCGAAGCTGATGCTCATGGCGCAAACCTTTGGGTGACCTGATTTTTCGTAACAGGCACAAAGCAAGCCCCGTGCCAGCTCGCCAGGCCCCGCAAACAGGGGCCTTGGCCGAAAGCGGCAAGGTGGCAATGCCAGAAAAGCGGCAAGCGTCTTCCGGCACCTGCCGCTTTTCTGCCGCCTTGGGCTGCTCGACAGGCGCGCTACAAGGATTGTGCAGCACGATAAAAAACGGGAGCCCCTGAGGACTCCCGCTTTTTTTGCCACCTGACCATCACTTGGCCTGGTAGATGATCCCCGGACTGCACTGGACCATCTGATAGTGATCCGGCAAGCCGTTGAGGGCTTCGGACGCGCCGAGGAACAGGTACCCGCCCGGCTTGAGCGTGCTGTGAATGCGCAACAGGATGTCCTTCTTCACTTCGGCAGAGAAGTAGATCAGCACGTTGCGGCAGAACACGATGTCGAACTTGCCCAGGCTGGCATAGCTGTCCAGCAGGTTGAACGAGCGGAACTCCACCCGGCTCTTGATCGGCGCCTTGACCGCCCAACGCCCCGGCCCTTTCGGGTCGAAGAAACGCTGCAGGCGCTCTGGCGAAAGACCGCGGCCAATCGCCAGGCTGTCGTACTCGCCGGACTTGCAGTTGTTCAGCATGGTCCCGGAAAGATCGGTGGCGACAATCTGCACCCCCATCCGCAACTGGCCCATGTTGGTCCGCTCGAACTCGTCGATCGACATCGACAGCGAATAGGGTTCCTGCCCCGACGAACAGGCCGCCGACCAGATCCGCAGGCGCTGGCCGGGACTGGCCTTGATCGCTTCGGGCAAGACCTTGTTCTTCAACACTTCAAACGGATAGGTGTCACGAAACCAGAGGGTTTCGTTGGTGGTCATCGCGTCCACTACCATCTCGCGCAACCCACCGCGCGGCTGGACTTGAATGCGCTGGACCAGCTCACCCAACGACTTGATACCTTGCTGTTCCATCAGTTTGTTGAGACGGCTCGAGACCAGATACTGTTTGTTTTCACCGAGCAAAATGCCACAGGCTTTTTCCAGGAAGACCCGGAACTGTTCGAAATCCAAATTACCCGTAGACAATGATGCCGCCTCTAAAATCGTGTTGATCGCCAGGGGCAAAGGCCACCTAGCTGATATCTGCTGCTTTGATCCGGTCGACTACCCGGGATGCCAGGTCATCAGGGCGGAACTTGGCCAGGAAGTCATCGGCACCGACTTTCTTGACCATCGCCTGATTGAATACGCCTGACAACGAAGTATGCAGGATGATGTGCAGCTTTTGCATGCGCGGGTCGTTGCGGATCTCGGCGGTCAGGGTGTAGCCGTCCATTTCCGGCATCTCGATGTCGGAAATCATCATCAGGAATTCCTCTTCCGGCTTCTTGCCCTCCTCCACCAGCTTGCGCAGGTAGTCCAGCGCCTGCCGGCCGTCGTTCAACGCCACGACCTCGACCCCGACCGTCTGCAGGCAACGGGAAACCTGCTTGCGCGCCACCGACGAGTCATCGACCGTCAGCACCCGCAGCGACAGCGCCTTGTGTTGCGTCTCGTCATCCACCACCCCGGCGGAAATCGCTTCCGGTGCCGGCGCCACTTCGGCCAGGACCTTCTCGACGTCGATGATTTCCACCAACTGATTGTCGACCCGCGTCACCGCCGTCAGGTAGTGATCGTGGCCCGTGCCCTTGGGTGGCGGATGGATCTCCTCCCAGTTCATGTTGACGATCCGCTCGACCGAGCGCACCAGGAACCCTTGGGTCTTGGTGTTGTACTCGGTGATGATCACAAAGGGATTGCTCTGGTCCTGCAACCCGCCCGACCCCGTGGCCATTGCCAGGTCCATGATCGGAATGGTTGCGCCCCGAATACTTGCCACACCGCACACGACAGGATTGGATTTGGGCATCAGGGTCAGTTTCGGGCATTGCAGCACTTCCCGAACCTTGAACACATTGATGCCATAGAGCTGCGGACCGTCGAGACGGAACAACAACAGCTCCAGGCGATTCTGCCCCACCAGTTGTGTGCGCTGGTTTACCGAATCCATTACACCAGCCATGCCCAGCCCCCTACACCAACGCTAAGTGTGTTGCGACGCACATTCATCACTAAACGGCACGGCGCTTGCTTTTTAACCGCTATGAACGTGAACACGACATTTTTCCGACGCCTGACCTCAACCTGCCGCCGATTGCTCGGCGCGGTTGCGGCGGCGTGCCTTTTCAACGCTGGCAGCCCTGCCCTTGCAGATCCGCTTACCTTGCCTGATCTACTTATCGGCGTCACTCAGGGCTTTCTTGAATTCACTGTTGAAGACTATCTGGCGTCCAGCCAAACCGAAGGCCGCTACGAGATCGAGGTCAAGCAACTCGATCCCCGTCTGCGCCTGCCGACCTGCGACAAGGAATTGACAGCGTCCCTGGAGAGCCCAGCCAAGCCGGTGGGCCGAGTCACGGTGAAGGTCCGTTGCGACGGCACCTCGCCCTGGACCGTGTTCGTGCCCGCGCAAGTCCGGCTGTTCCGCGAGGTGGTGACCAGCACCCGCCCGCTCAAACGCGCCGCAATCATCGAGCCGGCGGATGTGATTCTGCGTGAGCGCGACATCAGCCTGATCAACCAGGGTTACCTGACCAATGTCGACCAGGCGATCGGGCAAAAAATTGTCCGACCAATGGTCAATGACCAGGTCATTACCCTGGTCCACCTGGAGCAGGCCGAAGTGGTACGCAAGGGCGATCAGGTGGTGATCACCGCCCGCAGTGGCACGCTCAGCGTACGAATGCCCGGGGAGGCGCTGGCCAATGGCGGCATGAACCAACAGATCCGGGTCAAGAACCTGAACTCCCAGCGGGTGATCAAGGCTCAGGTGATCGCCCCCGGCCAGGTTGAAGTGGCCATGTAGATAACTGGCGAAGGTGCCAGCCATTCCCTAAACTGTGCCTCACGCAGGGCAAATGCCGACGCGCCCGTGCTCATCGAGAAATGAGCCTAAAGTTTTTCGCGATTTTGCCGAAAACATGGCAAGCGTCCAAATTCCCAGAGGTTTTTCGCATCATGGTTATCGATTTCAGCCGTTTGAACAGCTCCCCCACGCTCACCAGCACGCGCACCAGTGCCAGCCAGGAATCTGCTGACGCCGCTCAAAACGCGCCGCTGTCGACCGAGACCCAACAGGTCGCGGCCAAACAGAGCGGGGAATCGGTCCACTTCAGCAACGAGGCCCAGCAGTTGCAGAAGATCAGCGACACGCTGCGCGATCAGCCCGCAGTCGACAAAGCCCGTGTGGCCGAGTTGAAAGCCGCGATTGCCGATGGCAGCTATAAAGTCGACAGCAACCGCGTCGCCAGCAAACTGCTCAACTTCGAAGCCCAGCGCTAGCCCACCAGGCTTGCGCCAGGCTTTTGGACGCTTAAAACCCAAGGCCAGCCATGCACGATAACAATTTACTGCAACTGATCACCGACGACCTTGAGCCAGCTCAACAGTTGCTCGATTTGCTGGGGCAAGAATCCCTGGCACTGCACGGTCGCGACATGCAACGGCTGGAGCAGATCCTGGCCAGCAAGCAAGGCCTGATCGTCCTGCTCGATCAGCATGGTCGTCGGCGCAGCGAAATACTCGCCAGCCTCAACCTGCCAACCGACACCAGCGGCCTGCAACAACTGGCCGCCCAGTCCAGCCTCGGCGAGCAACTGCTGGCCCAGAGCGAGGCGCTCAATCACCTGCTTAACGAGTGCCAGAGCGCCAACGCGCACAACGGCCGCTCGATCCAGGTGCAACAAGCCTCCACTGCCCATCAATTGAGAATCCTCAATGGCGGCGAGTCTCCGACCCTTTATGACGCACGCGGCTCAACCGCCATGCTCGTGAAGCCGCGCCCACTCAGCCAGGCTTGACCTCGCCTCTGAGCGTGCTCTATCAAGGCGCGAAACATGCTGGCAGAATGCTGGCTCTTGCGTGTGACCGTATTCTGTCTGGAGAGTGATAAACCGTGTTCAATGCCTCAAACGCGGAAGATGCTCCGCAGCCACCGAAAGTGCTCACGACACCTCTGGAAATCGCCAGTACCCTGCGCATGCTGCAAGAGAGCCATGATCCCCTGATCATCACGTTCCACGAGCGCAGCCAGCGCTTCCAGAGCTACCTGGTGGACGTCGATCGCGAAAGCGACATGATTGCCCTCGACGAAATGATCCCGCGCGATGGCGAGCGTTTCCTGCTGGCGGGTGAACCGTTCCGGATCGAAGGCTTTCATGAAGGCGTGCGCATCGCCTGGGAGAGCAACGGCGCCCTGGCCATCGACGAAGCCAATGGTGGCCGCTGCTACCGCGGCACGCTGCCCGACGAGGTGGTCTACCACCAGCGCCGCAATGCTTTTCGCGCGGCCTTGAAGCTGGCGCAACTGGTCAATATTGAACTGGCTGGCGAGAAGCTCAAGGTGCCCCTGAGCGGCAAGTTGCTGGACATCTCCGCCACCGGCTGCAAGCTGCGTTTTGACGGCGACATCACCAGCGGGCTGCAATTGGGCCAGGTCTACGACCGCTTCCTGGCCGCCCTGCCCTTCGGCAGCATGACCACCTCGGTGGAGCTGCGTTACCTGCATCACGAAGAGCGGATCGACACCACCTTCGCCGGCGTGCGCTTTCACAACATGAGCGGCCTGGTGCAGCGCCAGGTCGAGCGTTTTGTCTATCAGTTGCAGCGTGAAGCCCGGCGTTTCGATAAAGACGATTTCTGATTCGCCAGGCAAAAAAAACGGGCAGCCCCTTGCGGTGACTGCCCGTTTTTTTTGCCTTCAGATCAAGGCCTGGCCCCAGTGAAGGTGTGGGGATGTTCATCGTCCGGCGGCGGATCGGTATTCGTCTGCTCGGCCTCGGTCCCCGCTTCGGTCTCCGGCTCAGGCTCGGGGTCAGGACTGGCACCGTTCTGCATCTGGTCCTGCACCACCTGCTCGTCGACCCGGGGATCGAGTGCAGCCACCAGTGGCGAACTGGACATGCTGTCCGGCATCGCTACGTGGTGCAGCGGCGCGTCATCGACCTGATGCAGGTTGGTCACCGCTTTGGGCCGGATGCGCCAGACCAGGACCAGGGCGAAGAAGCTGAAAAACGCGTAGAGCATCTGGCTGCCGAAAAACTTCATCAGCACCCCCGCCACCAACGGCCCGATACTCGCCCCGACCCCGTATGTCACCAGCAACATCGCGGTCAGCGACACCCGCCGATCGCCCTCGACGTGGTCGTTGGAGAACGCCACCGCCAGCGGATACAGGCAGAACTGCACCAGCGAGCAGGCAAACCCGGCGATGAACAATACTTCCAGCGGCACCTTGGGCATGATCGCCAGAGGCAACGCAGCCAACGCCAGACAGATGGCGAAACTGCGAATCAGCACCGCCCGGTCGTAGCGATCAGACAGCCAGCCCAGCGGCCATTGCACCACCAGGCCGGCAAAGATGCAGCTACCCATGAACAGGCCGACCTGCTCGGTGGACAGCCCTTGCTGAGAGGCATAGAGCGGCGCCAGGCCATAGAACGAGCCGACGATCAGCCCCGCCCCGAGCACCGTGCTGAGGGACTGTGGCACCCGCTTCATGAAGAAGCGCGGCTCCATCGGCGCCGGATGCAAGGGCGCCGGGTGAATGCGTCGGGTCAGGGTCACGGGGACCAGGCACAGGGCAAAACACAAGGCGACCAGCATCAGCAACTCCAGGCCCAGGGACGGGTGCATGACCAGAATCAACTGGCCCAGCACCAAGCCCAGGTAGGAGGCGATCATGTAGCCGCTGAACACCATGCCCCGCTGCTTGGCGTCGGCCTGCTCATTGAGCCAGCTCTCGATGACCATGTACTGGCACATCATGCCCAGGCCAACCACCATCCGCAGAATCAGCCAGGCCGGTAGCCAGTCCACCAGGCCATGCCCGAGCACGGCGGCCCCGACTATCCCGGCACAGGCGGAATAGGCCCGGATGTGTCCGACCCGGGCAATCAACCGGTGACCGATCTTGCCGCCCAGGACCAGGCCGAAATAGTTGGCCGCCATCAATGCGCCGATCCACAGGCCGTCGACCTGGTCGGCGGCCAGGCGCAGGGCCAGGTAGGTGCTAAGCAAGCCCGAGCCGATCAACATCATCAGCGAGGCGAAATACAGCGCTCGAAAGGATTTCCAGATTTGGCGCATCGGCGTTCCGAGCGGCTCCTTGCAGTGAGGATCAGGCTACCGTCTACGATAGCCCGACAGCGGCGGGTCGGTTAGGCCTGGGCAGCTAAAACGCGCCGTTCCCAGGGAGTGATCTCATCAAAGAAGCTGGTCAACTCCATGGTCTTCGAGGCGATGTAGCCTTCGATGAACTCCATGCCGAACAGTTCCTTCGCCAATTGGCTACGTTTCAGACGTTCAAGAGCCGCATGCAAGGTACATGGCAGAGACAAACTTTCCGGCACGCTGAATTCGCCCTGGATTGCCGGGGTCGGTTCCAGTTGCTGCTCGATGCCGTGCAGCCCCGCGGCCAGGCTGGCGGCGATCGCCAGGTAAGGGTTGGCGTCGGCGCCCGGCAGGCGGTTTTCGACCCGACGCGCGGCTGGCGAACTGGCGGGAATACGTAATCCGGCGGCGCGGTTGTCATGGGACCAGCAGGCGTTGTTGGGTGATGCGTAGGGATGGCACAGGCGCTGGTAGGAGTTGACGTTCGGTGCGAACAGCGCCGTGAAGTCGGCCATGCCGGCCTGCTGCCCGCCGATGAAGTGACGGAACATCGCCGTTGGCTCGCCGGACTCGTCACTGAACACGTTGTGATCGGTGCCGAGCTCGACCACGCTCTGGTGAATGTGCATCGAGCTGCCGGCCGTGTGGGCCAGGGGCTTGGCCATGCACACCACGGTCAAGCCATGCTTGAGCGCCACTTCCTTGAGCAGGTGCTTGAACAGGAACGTCTGGTCGGCCAGCAACAGGGGATCGCCGTGCAGCAGGTTGATCTCGAACTGGCTGACGCCCATTTCGTGCATGAAGGTGTCCCGCGGCAACCCCAACGCCGCCATGCTGGCGTAGACCTCATTGAAGAACGGACGCAAACCATTGTTGGAACTGATGCTGAACGCCGAAAGGCCGTCTTCGCGACGCCCGTCCAGGCCAATGGGCGGCTGGAACGGTTGGGTCGGGTCGGTATTGGGAGCGAACACAAAAAATTCCATCTCGGTCGCCACCACGGGCGCCAGGCCCAGCGCGGCATAACGAGCAACCACGGCCTTGAGCTGGCCACGGGTGGACAGCCGGGAGCTCGCGCCGCTCAACTCGTCGGCGTCACAGATCGCCAGCGCGCGCGGTTGGGCACTCCAGGGCAAACGATGGATCTGTTGCGGATCGGCATTGAGCGCGAGGTCACCGTCGTCGCTGCCGTAAAAACGTGGGGCGGGATAACCGCCCATGATGCATTGCAGCAGCACCCCCCGTGCCATCTGCAACCGTCGCCCCTCGAGAAATCCTGCGGCAGTCATCACCTTGCCGCGCGGCACCCCATTGAGGTCCGGGGTGACACATTCAACTTCATCAATGCCGGTCAATCGCTGTGCGAGAGAACCCTGGCCATCGGTCGTCATGACGCTATCCTTGGTATTGTGCAGGCCGTTAATGGCGATCCGCACAAAATAGGCATCAGCCGTTCGGAATATCAAGCACAACCGCTGAAAAGCTCAATCAGACTCTGTTGGCACAGGTTCTGTCACGCCTCAAGGCAGATAGAGACTGAACAAGCCGCCGCCCAAAGGCCCGCCATTACTGATTTCGGTACGCCCTGGCACGCCGTTGCGCTGGTGCAACTGGGCAATGCGCGCGGCAAAGTACAGGCCCAGGCCGGTGCTGCCGCTGGCCGGGTTAATGCCCTGTACGTACTGCTCCTGGCGCTCGATCATCTGGGCCGGATAGCCTTCGCCATCGTCATTGATGGTCAGCACCAACTGCCCGGTTTCTTCACCGACGCTGATCAGCAGTGACTGCCGGGCAAAACGGATCGCGTTGTTGATGGCATTGGCCAGCACCGTACCGATCAATTCGCGGTCGAAAAAACCCAGCGGACTCAAGGGATCGACTTCGTAGGTGACGAGAATGCCGCGACTCTTGAACACCTCTTGATGCGCGGCCAATTGGGCCTCGATGAAATCGTCCAACTCATGGTAGTCCGGGCGTACGGGCAACTGATTGACGCCGAGCTTGTACAGACCGAGCAACTGCACCAGCATGCCGTTCAGATGAGCGAATTCGAAGTCGATCACGCCCTGCTCATCGGTTTGCTGTTGGGCACTGGGCAGCCGGGCGAGCCACTGGCCGTGCGCTTGCATCAGCACCGTCAGGGAATTCTTCATGTCGTGTACGGTGGAGGCAATCACCGTGGAAAAATCCAGCCCCTGATCAATCTCACTCATTGCTCAAACGCCTTGTTCTGCAGCTTCTGATAACGCGGATACCGCGAGTCGCTCTCGGGCATCAAGCCGACCATCTTCAAACACTTGCGACACTCCTCGAGCAATCCCGGATCGAGATCGGCCGTGACCCCATGCAACAACGCCTGCGCCATGTTGAGGGCAATGCTGATGTTCTTCGGCTGCAGCAACAAGGCACCGCGAAACAGCTCGCGGGCTTCGGTCAGGGCACCGGCCTTGTAGCTGCGCACGCCTTGGCGGTTGAGGTCTGCGGCGGCCGTACCCGAGTTGAGAATCGCCGGATCATCGGTCTGCCTGGCGATACCGCGCATCACCGCGGGGTCATCGCCGTAGATTTCCGCACAGTTCTTGAGCATCGAGTCGCTGGCCTGTGCCTGCCCCAACATCTTCAACTGCTTGGCCACCAGTAAGGCCGCATCGGCGCTCATGAACTGCTCCATGCCGTCGAGGCGAGTCAAGGCCTGCTCGGTGAGCTTGTCGGCCGTTTCCGCATCGTTGATCAGCAAACTGGTGGCTTTCATCAGCCGCGCGCGAATCTGTAACCCGGGATCACTGGGGTTTTCCTTGGCGACCGCGCTCAAGGTCTGGTTGATCTCCAGGCGGGCACGGGTGTCCAGGCCCCTTTCACTGCCCTTGCTGATCAACGCATGGGCCAGGCCGAGGTTGCTCTCTGGATCCTTGAAGCGCGACTGCGCGCCTTGCGAGACCGCCTGGCGATAGGCTTTGGCTGCGGTATCGAAGTCTTCGTTGCTCATGGCCAGCTTGCCTAGCAACGATTGCCGACGGACCGCCAGCGGGGAAAGACGCACAGCCTCCTCGAGCACCCGTTGTGCCGACTTGCTGTTGCCTTGCGCCACCAGGACATCGGCCAGCCCGTCGTACAGACCGGGCATCATCGGGAAGACCTTCAACGCCTTTTCGTACAACGCTTTGGCTTGGGCGACCTGGCCGCGCTTGAACAGCAGGCGCCCCAACCCCACGTAGGCCCAGGGCAACGGACGGTCGGCAAGGATGCTGTTGTACAAACGTTCGAGCACTTCGTTCTGGTTCATGTCGCGCAATGCGTCGGCGCGATAACGCAGGCACAGCGGCGAGTAACGTGGGTCCTGTCTGCACAGGGCAATGCAGGCGTTGAGAACCTCGACCGGTTTGCCGCGATCAAGCGCTTGCATGATCGGCTTGAGCAGGGTCTTGCGCTGCTGCAACCGCTCCAGGCGCTGGGCCAGGCCGGCGCGGTTGAACGGCTTGGTCAGGTAGGCATCCGGCTCGTGCTCGAGGGCACTGAGCACCATGGCCTGGCTGCTCTCGGCAGTGACCATGACGAAGATACTTTCGTGGCTGATCAGTTTTTCGATCATCAGGTCTTCGAGTACCTGCTGGCCGTTCTTCTTGCCGTCGCCCAGATGGTAATCCTGCAGGATGAAGTCGTAGCGCTTCTGCGAGCACATGCGCAGCGCGACCTCGCCGGTGTCGGCCGTGTCGACATCTTTCACACCCAACTCGCGCAACATCGATCGGACTGAACTGCGGAAATCCGAGAAATCATCGACGATCAAAAAGCTCTTTTGGTGGTACGCCAGCATCGAAGATTCCAGGCAATTAAAAAGATGAACCACAAGGACGTGCTCAACTTCGCTGCCCGGTTTGGCATCGGATGAGACTACCGTCCATCGGGTTATCGGCCGGACAGGGCAATCCCTTGAAGGTATCGGTGAAGATTCTTGGATTTACCTGAGCAAAGATCGCGTGGGAAGGACGCTGAGTTTTTCGCGTG